>CAZFWQ010000213.1:0-2372 GCA_964522755.1 uncultured Oscillospiraceae bacterium
TTCCCATTTCAAGGCAAATATGTTCCGTAGTATCGTACAGCTTGTTCCCCTGAAAATCCAATCCTACCCTGATGTTCAGAATATCTGTGGCGGCCGCATCCAGGTTCCAGGTGAAGGAAATCATCCCATCGTGTTCCGTCGGCCGGCCATCCACGGAAATGTCATCGAAAGCATATCTGCCATGGTACCGCAGTTCAACTTCTCCATATAGTCCAAGGGGAACCAGCCTTGTCCCAAAATCCCACTTGTATCCGAAACGGGACTTCTGGGTTCTCGTCGCCTCCGTATGTCCAATCTGTCCCATCTCATCCGGCGCATGCTCCAGGACGACGTACAAAAGATTATCCACGCCAGCCCGCAGATAATCGGTGACATCGAATGTGGCAGGCCTGTACATTCCTTCATGATCTCCAAGATGGATGCCGTTCAAATAAACATGGGCCTTGTAGTCAATACCCAGGAAGACGAGATCGCATCGTTCGCCCGTATGGGTTTTTCTTGGGACAAAGGAACAGCGGTAGACCCACCACCTGTTGGAAACCCATTCGCAAAGCAGGCTGTTTTTTTCATAATAAGGGTCGGCAATGATTCCGGCCTTCCATAGGTCGTACTGAACACATCCCGGAACATTCGCATCCATCCATTGCGTTGCGCCCTTGAGTTCAGTTCCCGCCTCAATGCTTTTCCCGAGCAGCGGGGTATATGGCCAGAATCCGGCAAGTTGCCACTTCCCCGGACCAATGATCCTCTCTTGAAGTGCCAAGGGAACGAAATTCAAATCAGTGTCTTGTGATTTCGGTATGTTTTCCATCAAGATCTCCCCGGTTTTTGCATGCACGGCTTTATTCAATCTCCGTTGAACTCCCTTACAGCTTCGCACATGGCATGTACGTTTTCAGCAGGCGTGTCGTAAAACATGTAGTCACTTGCCGCGAGGATGTGCTTTCTGTTCATTTTGGCAGCGGCTTCCAGTATGTCCAGGCTTATTTCCTTAATCTCCCGAGGAGTGCACAGCAGCAGCTTATCGAGTCCGATGTTTCCCCTCGTGCATATTTCAGGACTGATCTTCGAAAAGGCGTCCGGCATGCTTTTCACATTCCCGACAGGAGCTTCCGACAGTGTTTCGAAAAGGTCAATTCCCATCCTGTTATAATAGCCCATCGTCAGCATCGGTTCGATCGGTGAACATATGTGGGAGTAAATCATCAATCCGTTTTCATGTGCAATGTCTGTGACGATTTTGGAATAAGGTACCAAATAGTCCTCATAGTACCTGGGTGAAATCATTTCAGATCCCGGCCCCCCCAGAAACACGAAATCGGCACCACCTTGGGCAACCGCCTTCAGCAGGAATTCGTCGAGCCTGAGAATCTTGTCCATCAGGCGTTTGAACAGTTCCGGACACTCCATGGCAAAGATGGCGGTATTCATCGTGTCAGGAAAACACATCAGCTCATATGGCTGCATGGACCATTGGATATCCATTGAATCGTCCTCACCCAATGCTTTCCTGATGATCCCAACCTGATCGCTGACAATTGAATAGTCTCTGACTTCAAGCAAGGCATCCAGATAGTATTCAACTATCTTCAAATCCCCTTCTTCAGTCACGGGATATTTCACCTGCGCCCCGCCCTTGATTTGCTCTTCAATGGTTTTGGATACCAGGTTGCCGTGTGGTGTTTCGAATGAATTGTCTATGACCCGTCTGCCGCGGATATCCAAGACATTTTTCGTGTTCACCCATTTGAAGTCCCGCGTTAGCTGAGTCAAGTCCGGTAATCCGAAATTATACAGCGGAACCATGTCAAACATTTCGCAGACTCTTTTTGTGTCTTCAAAGGTTGGCTCCGACAACCATTTCCTTCCAACCATCTTCGCATCGAAACCCGCACCAGCTCCAATCTGTGGAGAACAGATGAATTTGTCTCCGCCGTTTTTCACATAATTTAAAAGTTTTTGGCGATTCGTCATATTGCATCTCCCGCGGACCTGGCTTTACCATTGCATTGTGGATCTACTCCGAAAACCATTCCCGATCCATAAGAATACAAGGATTCTTGTAAAATTTCGGAAAACCGTCTGTTTCAGAATTGAATCCGCAAATTGCCCACGCTGTTTTTACGGAAATCAAAAATCACCATGTCGCCGGTTACTTCGGCATGGCCGTCAACAGGCTGCTCCAGCAGGTTTACCACCATCGCACTCACCGGGGGCTTCGTCATTTTCACCATACCGCGGCCCGATTTTCCTTCCACCTCATAATATCGAAGGATGATTCCTTTGCCGTCCTCTGATTTTTTCACCCCGGACAATACAAGCCCGTCCCCTGAAAACTGCATCAGGGATTGGACCGCCGGCATGCTTCCCTC
>CAZFWQ010000213.1:2382-4695 GCA_964522755.1 uncultured Oscillospiraceae bacterium
GTGGATGCGACGATAGTCCTGCAGCAAAAAACCCTGGCGATGGAAACTGCCTCCGCCTTGCCTAGGCCGCTCAGCGCGATGGCCATCTGAATGTGATGCTCTCCGACTTCCGGCCACGGATCCGGTTCCACCGAGGATCTGATGAGTGTGAGGGAAAGGCCTTCCTCCACACCGCGATACCCATACTTGCTGTCACTGATGAGCATCAGGGAAGTGCCATGGCCATTTATCGGCATCCCAAAAGATTGCGAGGGAACATCCATATCAGGCAGGGCCCGGTCAATGATGCCCATCGGAACGTCATATCGGATTTTTGAATAGGCGTACGCCAAAGGCATGAAGAAATTGAGCTGCGGGAAGAACGTCTCCTTCCTTCCGATTTCCTGCCAACGAACAGTCGTATCGAAACGAAGCATCTTTTCCCCGTTGTCCAGCGAAACTGAAACGATGAGCCTGGACCCGTTCCCGAATTCCACATCATAATCCACGCTCTGTCGTATGAATGCCGGTCCGATTTTTATTTTTGTGATTTTGACGCCTTTGTTCAGCAATGCCACATTCATGTATCGGCCTACTCTCCAGGCAGACATCCCCCGGATGGGATCCTCTTCCACAAGACGATACACCCCCATTGGACTATCGGGTTTCACAAATTCCACACCTGTCTTTTTTTCCACAAACGAGATGATTCCACCATCACGGTTGTCAAGCACAGCGCGGACAAACTCATTTTCCAGGATGGTTTCCACCTTCCGATCCACCCTCGGATCCGAAACGCCCATGGAAAAAGTTGTTGGAGCCGCTTCATTCAAAATGATTGTCGTGTATCCGAAAGCAGGTGTCTTCACCTTGACAAGGACCTCAGTGTGCAAATGCCCCCAGTAATCGTCATGTCCGTTCGAAGTAATCTGGTGGTCCAACACCTTGCCGCCGGCATCAGTCCATTGCATGCGTGCCGTTTCGCCGTTCCAGTCCCACAGGCTTACTTCAGCCGGTTCCTCCCGTTCAAGCGGGAGCGGGTTGTATACGGTGAACAACCGCCTCAACCCGGCATGACGGCCGGTCTGCTGCAGCCTGCCCCTGGCAAGGCCAAATCCTACGCCGGCCCCTTCACTGCGGGTCAGGGAAACATCCTCTTCCAGATGGAAGGCGGAGGTGTCAACTGCGTCGGACAATGCGCGGATACTCAGCATGCGGCTCGTATTGGCAGTGGCAAGGACTTCCTGGTATTGTCCCATCGCATACTCGCGAGTGTCCACTGTGCCGGATCCGGGCAGTATGTCGTGAAACTGGTTGAACAGAACCTTTTTCCATGCATCGGAGAACTCAGCCGCCTTATATCGGGTTCCGACGGCCAGCTCCGCAAATGCCGCCATACCCTCCGCTTCCGTCAACAGCGCTTCTCCCAGCCGATTCCCTTTCTTTTGACGTGTCTGCGTGGTGTAGCAGCCGTCGAATATGAAATTCAGTTCGCCTTCGACAACCGGGAAAGCCTCCCGATTCTGCTCGGCAAGACGATAAAACTGACCATATGTACCAAACTGGAACGCCGGAAAGATTGGCCAGGCATTCATGTCGATGATTTTCTCGATATCCCTTCGTGTAGGTCCGCCGCCATGGTCTCCAACACCGTAAACGCGGAGCATGGAATCCAGTCCGTGCTTCTTGCAGAACTCCGGAACTGCAAGCGCGCAGCGGCCATCCATCGTCCAGTTGTACCAGGTGGGTTCGCGGTAAACCATGACGGACCTTCCGGAAGGTGCCTTCCAGTTATATAGCACATGCTTGTCGAAGCCGCGGCAGTGGTAATAATACCTGACGCCTCCATCGCACAAAACTTCAGGCACATTGATGCTGTGGCCGAACGTATCTGGTTCATAGTCGATGTTCAGGCTGGCCGGGTCAATGTCCAGCAGTTTGGACAGATATTGCTTGGTATATAGGAAATGACGGGCCATGCTTTCAAGATTGGGCATGTTGCGATCTGCCTCGACCCAAGTGGAGGCAGTCACTTCCCATCGCTTCTCATGAATCCGCTGCTTGATTTCCTCCAGCATCTCCGGACAATACTGCTCCACAATCCGATATACTGAAGCCTGGCTCTGACCGAAAGTGAATTCGGGATATTCCTTCATCAGGTCCAGCATGGTTCGAAACGTATCCAGCGTGATGGACACTGTCTCATCGAATCCCCACATCCAATTCATATCGATATGGGCGTGACCGATGCATAGCAGGCGATACCCCTTCGCTTTTTCCGCAATAGGCGAAAGTGCCTTCTCAACGGCAACCGTGACGGCCTTCGTGAGGGCG
>CAZFWQ010000213.1:4705-6766 GCA_964522755.1 uncultured Oscillospiraceae bacterium
GCAATGTCAGTGGCATCGAAGACAACGCGGTCATACGCTCCCTCTTCGCTTTCAGACAGCTTGAACGCATACTGCAGTTCCAGAACGCAGCGGGCCCCCCAGTAGTTCGGATGCATTCCATGCATGACCAGGCCGAATTCCCCAAGGTTGGTTTTTGCCATCTGCCCGATTTTTTCCAGATGAGTCATGTGATTGTCCTCCTTGTCGAAAGATATGATGCATGCAGTGATTGCCATACTGGAATTCACACTTATCAGCAATTATATCAGGCTGAATCATCCACGGCCATAAAGCATGAAAATGTCGATTCGCCGCGGATCAACTGAAAACCGGGCTTGTACTCACAGCACTCCATACTCTTTGCAGGCATCAAAGTAAGCCTCGATATTTGCCAGCGGAATATTATGAGGAAGGTCTCCCGTAACCTTTATCATATATCCGGGATACCGGCGGCCATAGGCCATGCAGCGGGCTACGTCCCGCCGGACATCGTCGGGGGTGCCGAATGTAAGTTTGGCAATATCCGCATTCCCGGCTATCAGGATTTTGCCGCCATGATGCCTGAGGACATTTTCAATATCCACAAAATGATCGACCATGCAGCCGTCGACTCCAGCTGCGATCAAATCATCTATCAGCTCGATATAATTGCCATCCGATACGAAGATGATTTTTTTGCCCGCCTTTTTCAAAGGGGCGAAGATGCGTTTATAATGCGGAAATATATATTCGCGATACCAGGCCGGTGAAAATACCAGGCCGCGTGTAATTGCAATGTCATCATGACAGTAAAACACAGGCAAATCAGTCTGAGCAAAATATGTGGCATATTCAATGGACAATTCAGCAAATTCCGCAATGGTTTGCTTGAAACGCTCCGGTTCCGCTGCAGCGGTGAGAAGGAACCTTTCCCATCCGAATGTGAGGATGAACCACTGGAACAACATTGTATAATAGAGACCTGATATGTAGCAACTGTCCCCGACAATGTCCTGATCGGCTTTGATGGCCGCAATTGTCGCGTCATATCCCGCCTGTCGCACAGCCGGCTTATGCCTTTCAAGAGGACGATATTTCAAAACTTCCTCGTCACTGCTGAAATCAAGGTCCATCGCCCAGCCGCTGCCGGTGAAACCCCATTCGGAAACATATCGTCCATGGCCAAGATCCTTTTTTCTTTCGCCAGCCGCAAACCGGTGGGAATGATGGGGAAGCCCGACATACCAGTCAATATCAAGGATGCGGATGCAAGCGGCGATGGCCTTGTCCGGGAAGTCGAATGGATCTATGCCTGTAAGTTTGCGGACAAATCCCGGGTGATCAATCCATTCGTTGCACGGTACCCGATCGGTCGGTTCCAGATTAACCGCCTTGAGAAAGCGTTCTCTCGACATGTTTCGTTCCCCCGTTGGTTTTCATGTGTCGGTGATGAATCCGGAGACAGGCAGTCCACGGATCTGTCCGTCAAGATTTGTATAACCGTACAATAAGAGCCGGGCAACAAACTCAGGGAACCAGCGAAACCGCTGGTTCCCCGCAAAACCGTTGTTCTTTATTGCTGGTCTGAAAAGCAGGGGTGGTTTGTTTCGCCACCCTGCTGTTTCACTTGGCACGGAAAGCGTCAAGCTGTTTCTGCATTTCAGTGAGAATCGCCTGCATTCCGGCATCATCCAATGCCTTCAGGAACTCCTGGTACTTGGCGTCACCTTGAAGCACGCCGTTTGACAAATCCGACCAGAATTCTGCGATTACAGTGTTGACCTGGGTGATTTCCAGTTCGACACTGGCAATGTCGAAAGCGAACAATGCAGTATCGGGAAGGTCGAGGATCTTGACATCCTTGAAGTATTGCTGTGCGGTCTTGCTCATGTCGCAGTCAGTGGAAATCGCCCTGTCATAATCCTTGTTGCGGAAGTACCAAGGCGTGGGGGAATAGGGAAGAGCCGTTGAAACGGAGCCTTCGGGATACACGACTGAACCGTCCGCAGACAAGGTGTAATGCTTGCCCTTGATGCCATAATACCAAAGGTCGTAATTATCCTGGGAGGCCTGTATCCAGTC
>CAZFWQ010000214.1:0-6735 GCA_964522755.1 uncultured Oscillospiraceae bacterium
GCCTCTTTTTCGATGCCACTGGATTTCTCCTTATTGTTCCTAAGCCGACGGAACCCATTATAGCAGGTGGGTTCCTCGCGGGATAGCCCTTTCATTCGTGCTGCCCTTTCATTGCGGCAGTGATCGCCGCAGCTGCCGATTGCAGCTGTTTTTCTGCGGCCTCAGGCCATTCCAGCCTCATTTCACTGCGCAATGATTGCCGCGATGCCGGGAAGACATCATCCCGCCTGTTTCAGTCAAGGAATATTGGATATGAATAGCTTGAGGAAAATACGCATGAAACACAAGCTAAAATTGAGTTCCACTTCATTCCGCGGACAGCCCGCAAGAAAAGTGTGCAGTGCCGATACGGGCATTGGCGTCATAAGTTCGTCGGGGAGTGATTGCGGCAATGGAGTCGGAATTGCAGCCGCAAAATTTCCGAGGAGCCATTTTGGCATTGCCGTCAGAATTGCCGTCGGCTTTGCCATCATCCTGTCTGTGCTCGCTGTTTTTCTGGCTGGCACCATTTATGCATCGGCAGCTTCGGACAAGCCCTTGAAGAAGGTGTCCCTCCAGCTTCGATGGGACCATCAGTACCAGTTTGCGGGATATTATGCTGCCAAATGGCAGGGATATTACGCCGATGCGGGTTTTGACGTGGAGATACGGTCCGCCGTGATGCAGGATGGAAACATTCTGAGTGCAACCGGTGAAGTGGCAGACGGAAAGGCGGACTACGGCGTCGGGGCCGCCGACATCCTGCTCGCAAGAGAGCTGGGGAAACCGCTTGTGGTGGTTGCTTCCATATACCAGCAAAGCGCGGCTGTTTTTTACGCAAGAGAGGATTCCCCTTTCAGTTCCCCGATGGATTTGCTGAATCTTGTCGTGTCACGGAACATCAATGACCTCATCGACATCGAGCTTCAGGCCATGCTGATGAGCGAGGGAATAGACATCGGGAAAATCAGGTCAATTCCGCAATCCACGGATCTTGAAGACTTCGCGAACCATGTCTCTGATGTCTTCTCGGGATATATCATCGCCGAACCCTATCAGCTGAATCAAAAGGGCATACCATTCAGGACATTGCGCCCGGTAGATTACGGGATCGATTTCTATGGGGATTCCCTCTTCACGGCGGAAAAGACAGTGAAAAAAGACCCTGCCGCAGTGGAGCGATTTCGCATTGCAACCATCAAGGGCTGGGAATACGCGCTGGACCATCCGGATGAGGTTTCGGCCAGGATTACCAGTGAAATGCCCCGCACCGCCGTCATTATCGGCGGAACATACAGCGGTTTCAACGAATTTCAAATCGCGGGTGTGCAAAAACTGACATTGTACCCCTTTGTAAGCGTGGGGAACACAAACCCGAACCGCTGGAGGCACATGTCCGCACTCATGCAGAATCTCGGAATCATGAAGGAGCAAATCGACACGGATACGTTCGTCTTTGACTATTCCATATTGAATAAAACGGCGCAGGACAATGTTATCAGGACTCTGGTCTCCCTCCTTCTTCTGATTTCGGTTGCCAGCCTCGTCGGACTGGCATGGATGAGGATATTCGGGCTGAAGAAAGAAGTGAAAAGACAAACAGCGGAACTTGAACATGAAAAAACCATCCTCGAGAGCAGCAGGAAAGAATTGGAAAATTCCAATGAAGGATTGGTCAAGACCGGCAAGGAACTTCAAGAGAGCGAATGTCTCCTAATTGCGGCAAAAGAAGCCTCCGACGCGGCAAATGTTGCCCAGGGCAACTTTCTTGCCAATATGTCCCATGAAATCAGAACGCCGATGAACGGCTTCATGGGCATGCTCCAGCTTTTGGAAATGACCGGCGTGACGGATGTTCAGAGAAAATTCATCGAAATTGCCCGCCGGTCTTCCGATGCGCTTCTGGTTGTCATCAACGATATCCTTGACTACTCGAAGATGGAAGCGGGCAAGGTGGAGTTGGCCAGCATTCCGTTCAGCATAAGAAATGTGGTTCAGGATGTCATGAGCCTCTTTGCAATGGCTGCATCTGAGAAATCACTCGGATTATACAACCACATCGAAGAAGACATACCCGAAAACCTTCTTGGGGATCCTTTCAGACTGAGACAGGTTTTGTCAAACCTGGTCGGCAACGCCGTGAAATTTACAAAGAGCGGACAAATCGATCTGTCTGTCCATGTGTTTGAGAAGCTTGGAGATCAGAAAATCAATCTTGAATTTCTTGTCAGGGACACCGGAACCGGATTTCCTGCGGAAACAGCCGATCAGCTTTTCAAACGCTTCAGCCAGGCTGACAACACAAATGACCGCAAGCATGGAGGGACCGGACTCGGTTTGGCCATTTCGAAGAGCCTTGTCGAATTGATGTCGGGGAACATATGGGTAGATAGCAGGGAAGGCGAGGGAAGCAGCTTCCATTTCACTTGTGTCTTCGAGATGATTGGAATGAAAGATGAATCCGCGGTGAATGTGACGGCTGTCAGTTCTGACCGGGAGCCCGAAAGTGCTGTTTCGACCGGCAAGGCAGACCTGAAATCCGAAATGATGGCTGCCGGCAGTGAAACAGGCCCTCAGCCGCCACCCGTGCCGAACCTTCTTGTGGCTGAAGATGATGAAATCAGCATAATCATCGTCACGGAAATCTCAAGGCAAAAAGGATGGACGGTCACAACAGTGAAAAACGGCCGGGATGCAGTTGACATGCATGGAAAAACAGGCTTCGACATCATTCTAATGGATGTTCAGATGCCGGTCATGAACGGCTTTCAGGCGACCGCACTCATCCGGTCGAAGGAAGCGGAGTCTCACCGGCACACCCCGATTATCGCCATGACCGCCAAGGCCTTGAAAGGCGATCGGGAAATGTGTCTCAAAGCCGGCATGGATGACTACCTGTCGAAACCGATTATCGTTGAAGAGTTTTATCGTGTCATCGAAAAATGGATGGACATCAAGGCATGATGCGGTTCTTGGGTGGAGCTATGCGGCCATGCGGGCTGCTTCATGGGAAACCCTTTACTGCCCTTTGATATGGAACCCATTTCATGGCAGCTCAAGCGCATTTGCATTCCTCCCCCGCATTCGCTTGTGGTAAAATGACTGAGTCGGATAAAACACAAAGGATGCGCCGAGTCCGTCACTTGGCCGGGAGGAAGATGAAAAACGCCCAACTCACCATTAAATTTTCAGTGGTGCAGTCCCTCTACTGGACTGCCTTCTGTGTTCTCGCCTCCTACCTTACGCCCTATTACCAGAGCCTCGGTTATGATGTCTTCATGGTCGGCGTGCTGTCCATGGTCATGTCTTTCTCTAGCGCCATTGCCCAGCCGGTCTGGGGCATCTATTGCGACCGCAGCGGCAAACTCAAGCAGTCCCTGATCTTATCCATACTGGTTTCTCTTCCTTTTGCCTGGCTGATGATTGCAGGCGGCAAGAATCCCGCAGTCCTAATTGTATCCATTGCCGTATTATCAGCCACATTCATGTCGATGCTTTCGATTATCGACGCCTGGGTGCTGAAGCTGAACAATCATGGGGAAGCAGTCAACTACAGCTTGTCGAGGGGCTTCGGTTCCCTGTTTTTCGCCATTGCGGCCATTGTCTTCGGCCGCGTGCTGGACCGGACGGGCATGTGGGTGATTGCACCCGCCTTCATCCTGATTGCCGCCGTACTGGCCGTCACCACTATTTTCATAAAGGCGCCGAAACCGGAAGCGCACCACGGCAAAGGCAACGGGTCCATGATGCGGAGCCTGTCCCTTCTCCTGGAAAACAGGCGGTTCATGGTCCTCATCCTGTCCGTGGGCATCCTGTTCACGGGAACCGGCGCGATAGACATGACCTTCTACCCGGTGCTGATGAAGGAACTTGGCGGCGGCAACACGGAACTCGGAATCGGTTTCTTCCTGATGGCGTTCAGCGAGGTGCCCATCCTGTTCCTGTACACGAAGTTCTCCAAATATTTCCACGTTCGCACGCTGATTTGCTTTGCCCTCTTCTGTTATATCGTGAAGTGCCTGCTTATCGCGTCCGCCCCGAACGTGTTCGTCCTGATACTCGCACAGGGCATGCAGATGCTTTCCTACGGGCTTCTTCTTCCCGCGGCGGTCCACTACATCAACGACATCACGGACGCGCAGTCCATGGTGACGGCGCAGGTCCTGTACTCCTCGACCACATACGGCCTGGGCAACGTGGTCGGAAGCCTGGCAGGGGGTGCCATAGCGAAGGCCCTGGGGGTGCGGTCCATGATGTTCATCCTGTTTTCGCTTGTGCTCCTGGCCTTCGTCCTGTTCACCTCGCTGTCAGCGAGAGACGTGCGCAAAACGGCCGGATGAAGAGCATACCCCTGCGCACTGCGGTTCCGCCTGCGAATATCGCAGTCGGATCAATACATCGCAAAAAAAGCAAGCAGCATCTAGATCTTCGTTATGTTTACTTTCGAAAACTCTGTCATTTGTCCAAATTTCACCTTGATTTTCTCTGGAATCTCTATATCAGCCTTGTAGTATTGTCCGTTATTTGTAAATTCCACTTTGATTTTGCCATGAGGGGTCATCACCTCTCCTTTTGCAAACTCCAATGAACCCAATACGGGATTTATCTCCACTTCCGCGTAACCAGGTTTCAACGGCTTTATTCCAAGCACTTTGGAAGGCAATTGATAGGTCGGCGTTCCTCCCCATGCATGGGAATAATCACAATCAAACCCGGACCATACTTCTTTCAATGAGCTTCTGCATTCATCAAGAAGTTTTTCCCAACGCCTGATTTGCTGAAGACCGTACTTCTCGAATAAACCCGCTTCATATATCGCTTCCATGACAAAATGCATGAAATAGGGTTGTGCCTGAGTCAGCGTGGCATCATTCAGTACCTTTTCCATCATTTCAGTCTTGCGCGATTCGGGTGCAATGTCATAAAGCACGGCAAGCGAATTTGTATGCTGACTAAAATATATGCCTTCAATATCAGCGGGAAGCCAATCATTTGGAACCGTGGGCGTTGTATTGTTCACACCGTCACAATACAGGCCCTTGCTTTCATTCCAAAAAACTTGATTGAATGCCTCCTTCATCCGATTTGATTGATGATTAGATTCGGCTGCTTTGGCTTCCCTGCATAGAACGCCATATATTTTTTCGCAGTTTTCCAGAGCCCTGATGAACATGGCCGTCAAATAGCCCTGGCCAATCGTTCTTGGCGGATGATGCAGATTATGCTGGCCTAGCGGAACCCAGTCCATGAACATATAGTTCGGTGCTTTGTCGATCACCCCGGATTCACCGATGTATCCACGGAATCGATTCACAAGGATATCCAGCGTTCCCTCGACTTCATTTAGTATTGAAGCGTCACCTGTAAACATATAGTAGTCCCATACCATTTGGACAAACAACAAGCTATAACTAGTGTGGAAAAATAACCCATTATGAAAGTTCAGCATTTGCGCTGTGCGCCATATGTCAAGCCTTGTAAGCATTGGATCATAATAAGTATAGTAATTCACAAGGCTGTCTATCAAATAATCACCCGTACCATCGAGCGCCTCCTGATGTATGGGTGAATCCATGTGATAATCCTGCCTGCACATTTTCAAGGTGTATTTTCCCGCTTCGTATATTTCATTGACAAGACTATCCGAACACGTGAACGCACCTTCTTCTTTTACCGGGTAATAGGAAGATTTTATAAGAATGCTGTTTATCTCAATTGGCTTTGTGATATTCGATATGGTCACTATCAAATAACGCACACCCGACAGATTGAAGAATTCATGTTCCTGGTATCCGTCTTTCATGATTCAGGATTCTGTTTTCATACTGTTCCGCATATATCATGACCTTTTGCGGATATGCTTCCTCTTCATGCAGAAAAGGGATTGGTCTTAATATCAACTCCTTTTGAAGCGTCAATCCACTGTCTGTCCAATCTTCGTCATTGTACAGGATTTTTGTCCAATCCCCTTTGTCTGAAACCGCGTTATACATCGTCGGCCGTTCAAACGCAGGGTTCATTGCGCATTTTACTTTTTCGTCTGAAGAGATGGTTTCAATGCTTCCATCTTCAAAAGTGATGGCAAGTTCAAATGCAAGACCTCCATGGCCAAATGAATAATCGGCCTGAATGTCCGTTCTCAAGCTGACATCAAAGCAGATGCAATTATTTTCAGTACGGCACGCACTACGGATTTGCCCATGCCAAAAGACCTTCTGAACAGGGCCAGACAATAATTGCAATCTGTCTTGTCACTGAAATAGGTGTGGTTCACTTTCTGATGGTTGGGGAATCGGGATTCAGGAAGCCAGACAAATTGAGCGTTCCAATTGTTTTGCAGATACTTGTCATTCTTTCTCATGCCATCCTCCATGTCCAAGGTGGGAACAACCCGAAATATATTCCGTTTGGATGCATCTTTACTGCAAATTCGTCCAATCATCTATACCCTGGCATCCTCATGATCATCCTCTCCTGTGTAAAAACAAACACTGCGATTCACATAAATTGGCGACCGATACCTGCAATCAGGCTTCCCAAATTCGTTCATTTCGAAATTGCGAAAACCGATCCGTCTCATCGCATCCATGTTATTCACTTTGTAATTATTCTCTTCAGGACATTCAAACAGCGGATCTGGTCATTTGTGTAGTTTCTGATGAATTCGCCAAATTCGCCGCTTGCATTGTACTCGGGAACAGACCAAAACCTGTCACGGCCCCAGGAATTGAAAGGACCATGGTCCGTTGTTTCTAT
>CAZFWQ010000215.1:0-6703 GCA_964522755.1 uncultured Oscillospiraceae bacterium
ACATATTGGGATAGTAAAGGCTTGGATTCTTGGCCATGATGACTGGAGACTGCCGAACGCTAAGGAATTGCAAAGTATTGTAGAGTATTCAAGATCTCCTGTTACAACAAATTCACCTGCCATTGATTCCACCTTCAACACAACAAAAAATAAAAACGAGAATGGGACAGAATATTACGGATGCTTTTGGTCATCAACAATCAACAACCCATATGGCCTCAGGCAGAAATGTAAATGAATCATCAGACTCACAAGCAGCCGATATCGCATTCGGACGCGGGATGGGAAAATGTTTGGTCTTTGGATGGATATCCATGGTGCCGGAGTACAAAGGAGCGAGTTGAAATTCGGTAATTCATCTGATTATCCTGATGGCTTTGGTCCGCAAGGAGATGCGATTAGAATTGACAACTATGTAAGACTGGTTAGAACTATTCAAGAATATATCACAAAACAACAAATCATTTGAAAAGTTGTTGGCTTAAGTATCCGTCAAGTAAGAGTTGGGAAATATCAAAGTCTAAAATGGATTCTATAAAATAGTGCCTGTAATCCACAACCGGATTAGGAAATCCACGATCTGGAAATCCATATTGACAGACTGGAGGGCTCGGTTTTATACTTATTTCAGGAGCGGCAAGTGAATGTTCCGGAGTGATATGAGCACCGGGAAGCTCTCTTGGTTCTCGTATAATGTTCTGCTTGTTGAACAATGCTCCAGGTTCGGCTCGACACCATGAATCAACAGTTCAAGCATTCTGATTCCTCCGGCGCAGATTTGCAGATTCCACGTAAAGAGTGGAATAGGAGGCGAGTTATGTTTAACTGTCACAAGAAACTTTCAGGCTTATCTCTCCATGTATTGCTGATTGCATCGCTGGTTTTTTGTATCCTGATCTTTCTGCCCGACCGTTCTTCCGCAGTCTCTTCCCTTATCGTGACTAGCCCAGCCGATGACGGCGAAGGCACCCTGCGTCAGGCCATTACAGCCGCGAACGCCTCATCGGGCCTGGATATCATCACCTTTGGACTGCCTGATCCAGGCCAGCCCATACTCATCATGTCCCAGCTCCCGGATATCACGGACCCGGTGATCATCGACGGCACTTCTCAGACTGGTGTGGCAATTCAAGGACCGGTGCTGGTTGATCCTCGAACTTCCAGTATTTCGTGCTTTGCTGTCAAAGCTGGCGGTTGTACAATCAAAGGTCTAACGATTAAAAAGTTTGGAACCGGGATCAGCATTGTCAACGTCCCCAATAATGTTGTACAGGATAACTCCATCTATGGCAACAATTTCAACATCCATATCAGCGGCGAAAAAGCAGCCAATAATTCCGTAAGGGGCAATATTATTGGTCAATCTCGTTTTTACGAATATAACTATTACGGAGTCTACATATCCAATGCCGGCAACAACATCATTGGCGGCCCGGATCCTGATGATTGGAACATCATTGGGGGAAATATCGAAATGGGTGTCTATATAGAAGGAGAACCCGGCCATAATCTGATCGAGGGCAACCATATCGGGGTCACGGACCAGCTCTATCCCATATATCTTGATCAAGCAAATAATACCGGTTTGCAGGGGTATGTCAACGGTCGCAGAGCAAACACGATTGGCGTTTGGCTCAACGCGACCGGCGGGAATATGATAAAAAACAACCTGGTTTCCCGTAACGAAATAGCCGGTATTACTATCCAGAATTGCACCGAGTCCAACTATATCCAGGGCAACAACATCGGGAGCTGGCATGGAGACACGGCTGACGGCAAGTATCCCGTAACGCATCCCTATGGAATGAAATGGGGGATCTCGAATCATTTGGGTAATTTTAATTATGGCATAGGATTGCTTGACTCTTCCAACCAGGTAATCGGCGGCTCTGCCGGTGAAGGCAATGTCATCGCCAACAATTGGTGTGGCATAAAAGTGGGTGGCAGTGACAATATAATCCAGGGAAACGATATCTATCTCAATGGTTATAGTGGCTATGATAGCTATAATAGTGGTAATATTTTCATTTTCATGGGAAGTGGCAATTTGATCGGCGGAAATGAAACCGGTCAGGGCAATTTCTTCGGGTATACTGTTCATTCATATTCCAATGAAATCGGCATGGCCATCATACTGAAAGGCAATGTCTCCTCAACGGCCATATTGAAAAACAATTTCAGCGTTGGCGATATAGATTTGCCTATCGACCTGGGTAATGATGGAGTCACGTTGAATGATCCCCTTGATTCAGATACGGGTCCCAACGGTTTCCAGAACTATCCGATACTCACCTCGGCTTACCGATTGGGAGGAAGCTATGTCATCACAGGCACTCTTGACAGTGTGCCGAATGCCAGCTTTCATCTCGAGTTCCTCGGGTCCGGCAAATACCTGGGTTACAAGGAAATCACAACGGACGCTTCTGGCCATGCCGCTTTTACCGCTGTGATGGATGCGGCCGGAGGGAACCTGATTGCCGCTGCTTCTACTGACTCGCAGAACAATACTTCGGAGTTTTCACCCACCGTTGCCGCGGATAACTCCGGCATTGAGTCCATAAGCGTTGCGCCTTCCATTGTGAGCCTGGCCAACGCCAACGTTACAGCCAGTGCTGTGTTTAGCAATCCGGCCGGTTCCACCGCGCATATCGCCACCTGGGACTGGGGCGATGGCACGCAGTCGTCGGGCACGGTGAATGAAGCCGCTTTGACAGTTTCCGGAACCCATGCCTATGCTTCAGCGGGCGTCTATTCCGTGACATTGACGCTGGCAGACGATCCCGTACGATCAGGAGCTGACACCAGGACCTTCAACTATGTCGTCATATATGATCAGAGTTCCGGATTCGTCACCGGAGGCGGCTGGATCGATTCGCCTTCGTATGCTTTGGAATCGGACTCCACGCTAACGGGCCGTGCCACTTTTGGTTTTGTCTCCAAATATCTTAAGGGCGCAACGGTTCCCACCGGCAACACGGAGTTCCAGTTCCATGCCGGAGACCTGAACTTCAAGAGCTCCGGCTATGATTGGCTGGTCATCAACCAGGCGGGCGCCAATGCCCAGTTCAAGGGTACCGGCACCATAAACGGGACGGGTTGTTATAAATTCATGCTTTGGGCAAGTGATGGTGCCCAGGATACCTTCCGAATCAAAATCTGGACAGAAGATGCTTCGGGCGAGCTCATCGTCTATGATAACGGAATCAACCAGCCCATCGGCGGTGGAAGTATCATGGTCATCACGAAAAAATGATCTGAAGGCATAGAAGCTTCATCTGCCAACATCAATGGAACGGCTATTGGGTTGAAAAATGGAATGCGCTTGTCACCAACATCACCCGGCATGATTTCTGGTGTGAATTTTTCATTGAAAGTTGTTCCAATATTCACCTCTTTGTCGGGAAGGTGAAAATCGGCATATGCACTGCAGAACATGGCGGAGCTTTTGCCATGTTGTGATGTACAGAAAGGGGGCCATGCATGTTGGGTGCATGGCCATTTTTACGGTATACTATTTTGGGACAGTTGTTCCCTCACAACTCGGCAAAGTATGCCGTCATATTTCAGTCAAATATGAGCGGCTGCAACAGGGAGCTTGCTATGAGTTCTGAGAACTGGAAACTATTATTCGGTAAAGGACGGCAAAATCGCCCCGGTATAACTGAAATCATGGCGTTTCTGCCTGACAGTGCGGGCACATTGTTCCAAGAGTTTTCACGACATCTGGCTCGTGAGTACGGTGTTGGTTGCAAACCGCCGACGTATAGCGAAAAAGATGGCTGGGTCTACCGTTTCGGACGATATGACATCTATCTCCTGAGCAAAGTGTCGATAGAAGACGGTGCGTTTTCTGTGCAAGGACATCGAATCAGTGATGAGGCCGGTCTTAAGGAAGCGTTCGAAATAGCTGGCTCCTTGTACGACAGCTACAAGGAACGCTTCACACGCACTGTTGCCGCCAAGAAAGAGAAACAGAAGCAGAGTACCCATAAACGAATTGTGCGTGAACGAAGCGAGTTGGAGGCGATATCCGGCATGATCAACAAGGCGCGGTTCAATCGGTATCGCTGGTCGCCCAAGCTCTCCCAACAAACCCTTAAACGGTTATATGAGAGTGATGCAAAGGGTCTTCTGGATGATGAATTGATCGACAATGTGGGTTATACCTTATATGCCCGGTGTTTGCAAGGTAGAGATGAGCGACTCTTGATCGAGAGTGGCAAGCTTAAGTGCCATCATTGTTCCGAAATATTGAAGGTCAAGGCCATGGGGACACTGATTGAGTGTCCGTGCGGATATCAGTACTTGTTCCGGGACTATATGCGGTCTTTCCGTACAGATAACATGCCGTCCGGTGCAGCGACTGCAATCTTCAACTCGTTTATTGAGGACTGGCCTCGCGTAAAGGGATATGCTCAGAAAATGCGATTGGTGGATGGGTTGATTCATGAGTTTCATATCAATCTGAATAGTGGTGTAAAAGGGCGTTTTGTCGGCGTGAATCTAATTGAGGGTTCTAAAAAACAAATCGGGGACTTGATTCTTGGATTGGCTTATGGTCGCCACAGGGCGGTCGTTTCTCCCTGAATCGTCATGATGCAGCGTAATGATACGATTTTTGCACGTAATGATTCCCTCATCACTCAGCTTTTTCAATTCCCTGAACAAAGAAGGTCTCTGAACTCCGAAATAATCGGCAAGCTCCCTTTTGCTTACCGGGAGCGTGATGGTTGTGGTTTTCTGCATGACCGATTGCTGTTGAAAATAATCCAATATGTTTTCACGCAGGTTTTTGTGCATGATCATCGTTATTTTTCGATTCATCCCCTGGGAATTCTGTGACAGGGATTTGATGAACTGCATGACAAAACCATGCCCGTGAAGAAGGTCATCAACGGCGCGCCGCGTCAAATGAAGCAGTTCGCAATCAGATACGCAGTATATGTTCAACGGGTACGCATGATTGTCTCCGAACAGGAGGCTGGCCCCGATGAGGCTGTTTTCCCTGAACTCGAACAGGGTCATTTCGGAACCGTTCTCATCCAGTGCGTACGCCGCAAGATTCCCCGACAGGACGATATCGAGGGTTTTGCAGGCGTCATGCTGATGATGGGCCACGGCTCCCTTGGCATAACGTTTTGAAAACACATCCTTGTTCTCCATGCAGCGATTCAATGTTTCGGCGTCTGCATCCTGCAGCAGCGGTATGACGGAGGTCGGCATTCCGGCGATCATCCATTCCACCTCTTTGCACCATCATAGCAAAAAGAAACATAGGTGTCTATTTTTCTGCGTGAACACCTCCTATAATCAAACGAGTAGCGACAGGAGGTTTGAAATGGATGTAATGACAGTGGCCATGTGGTCCGGTACGGCTGTATTCCTGGTCATATCCCTGGCAAAGGACAGGAAAAAAACAAGGCAGGCGCTCAAGATGGCCTTTGGAATGGGCAGGGGGATGCTTGTGAGTATTCTATCCATCATTTTTTTAATCGGATTGCTGTTGACCCTTTTGCCGCCGGAGCGCATTGCCGATTATATCGGCAGGCAATCCCTGATGGTTTCAACAGTCATCGCCGCGGCATTCGGAACCATCACGCTCATTCCCGCTTTCATCGCGTTTCCGCTTGTCGGCACGCTGGTCGGGGCGGGGGTCGGCGTAGTGCCTGCAGTGGCTTTCCTGACAACGCTGACAATGGTCGGGGTCGTTACGCTTCCGCTTGAAAAAAAGGAATTCGGGATGAGGTTCGCTATTGTGAGAAACGGGCTGAGCTTCCTTTTTGCAATAGCCATCGCGCTGGTCATGGGGGTGTTGTTATGACAATTCTTAGAAAAGTCAAAGAGAACCTATTTGCGCTTCTTGTCGTTGCCGCCTATGCCGTCATGCTTGTCATAAAACCTGACATGGGTATGGAATCCCTCAAAAACAGCATCTACTTTGTCAGGGAAATGATATTGATCATGCCGGTCATCTTCATTTTGACGGCGCTTTTGGACATGTGGGTGCCAAAGGAGAAAATTCTCAAATATTTGGGCAAGGATGCGCGAATAAAAGGAGTCGCATTGTCCTTTGTACTTGGCAGCATATCGGCCGGGCCCATCTATGCCGCTTTCCCATTGTGCGTGATGCTTCACAGGAAAGGCGCTTCCGTCAGAAACCTCGTCATCATCCTCAGTGCATGGGCAGTGATCAAGGTTCCCATGCTCCTCAATGAGATGAAGTTTCTCGGCATTGAATTCATGGCGGTTCGATGGATTCTGACAATCATCGCCATCATTGTTTTTTCATGGCTCACGGCATTGATTGTCAGGGACAAGGATTTTCCCCAGGCCGAAAAGGAGTCTTGCGCGCTTGCGATCAACACGGCTGCCTGCATGGGCTGTACATTGTGCTCGCGGTATTACCCGGAACTGTTTGTCCTCAGCGGAAACAAGGCGTCTGTCAAAACACTCGATGGGGTGATGGATCAGGTCAAACTCAGGAAAGCATTTGACGCGTGTCCGGTGAACGCGATTGCATGGGATCAGGGCGTGTAAGTGCGCGGTCATGGGATATCACCCTATCCATGTAAATTCCTCATATGTCAATAATAAACATTGACCCGCAGCAACTGCGAGGGTCTATAATGTTTATCGTACCGACCGTACGGATGGAAAGCATGGAGGATGAAATGAAGGTATTGTTAATCAACGGCAGTCCCAA
>CAZFWQ010000216.1:0-6698 GCA_964522755.1 uncultured Oscillospiraceae bacterium
GCGTCGAAAAATTCCGGCAAGGTCTTCATGCTCGGTTTCGTGAACCGCTTTCGCTCCGATTCCCTGCTCATCAAGGAAATGGCCGACGCCGGGAAGTTTGGCGACATCTACTTCGCAAGGGCCGGCTGGCTCCGCCGCCGCGGCACCCCGCTGGGCTGGTTCACCGATGTGTCAAAATCCGGCGGAGGTCCCGTCATTGACATCGGCGTCCATGTCATCGACCTGACCTGGCATTTCATGGGAAAACCGGAACCTGTATCCGTGAGCGCAACCACTCATTACCCCCTTGGCGATTACAAAACCAAAGGCGTCGGCCGATGGATGGCATTCGATACGGACAACCTTGTTTTCAACACGGAAGACTCCGCCGCCGGTACCATCCGTTTCGCAAACGGCGCTTCCATGAACTTTGAAGTCAGCTGGGCGGTCAACATGAAGGAAACCGGCATTTTCAGCTATGTATTCGGAAAGGATGCCGGCGTTAGCCTTGACCCGCTTGAAGTGTACGGAGAGGATTCCAATTACCTGGTTGATCTGAAACCCACGATTGCCCAAGGCGATCCCTTTGCCCGTGAAATCCGTCATTTCCTGGATTGCATCAGGGACGGCAGTGAACCCTCGATACCCGCGAAGGACGGGCTCAATGTGCAGAAGATGCTCAATGGCATCTATGACTCCGCCAAGGCCGGCAAGGAGATCCTGTTGTAGGATCCTTGCTGTAGGAATCCTTTGGGAATCCTGGAGGAATCCTTTGGGAATCCGATTGGGAATCCTTCGGGAATCCTTTGGGAATCCTTCGGGAATCCTTTAGGAACCTTTTAGAAACCCTTGAGAAATTCATAAGGAATCCTTCAGGGTTCCTAAAGCATCCCAGTCCGTTTTCTGAATTCCGGTTCCCGGAGCCGAACCCGCACCAGCGGCGGCTGACATGAAACCGGGCGACAAACCGCCATCGATGCGGTCGGAAGGAGATACCACCATGTTCTGTGGCAAATGCGGAAAACAGATGCTTGAGAATGCCCGATTCTGCGGCGGATGCGGCGCACCGGCCGGATCGGGCGCAACGCCTCCTTCACAGCAGCCTCCGCCTCCTCCCGCCCTGCAGGCATACAATGGCGGCATGCCACCGGCTCCGGCCCAGGATGCGGACACATTTGCCGCGCCTCCAGCCGCGCCAAATTCCTTCCCTATCCTGCCTCCGCAGAACACCTTCAGCCCTCCGCCTCCTCCGCCGAATACCTTCAGCCCGCCTGCGCCCCCGCAGAATCCCTCCTCCCCGCCTCCGCCCCCGCAAAATACCTTCAGCCCTCCTCCTCCTCCTCCGCAGAATACCTTCAGCCCGCCTGCGCCCCCGCAGAATTCCTTCAACCCGGCTCCACCGAGGCAGAATGCATTCAACCCGGCTCCGCCGACCCCGTTCCAGCCGCAACCCATGCCATCCGGCGGCGGATACGGCTCGCTCAGGTATGAGATATTCGGTTCCAACCTGCCTGCCGTCTCCATTCGCCTGAACCAGGGTGAAAGCATTTACACGCAGTCCGGCGGCATGTCCTGGATGGACGCGCGCATCACCATGGAAACCAACATGTCGGGCGGCCTGCTGAAAGGCCTTGGCCGGATGATGTCAGGTGAATCCCTGTTCATGGCGACTTATACTGCGAATGCGCCCAATCAGGAGATTGTCATTGCCAGTTCCTTCCCGGGTTACATTGTCGGAATTGACGTCAGCCGCTGCCCCATCATCGCGCAAAAAAGCGCCTTTCTCTGCGCCCAGCCGTCAGTCCAGCTGAGTGCGTATGTCGTGAAGCGCGTCGGCGCAGGCCTTTTCGGCGGGGAGGGCTTCATCATGCAGCGCATCGCCGGTGCCGGCATGGTTTTCTTCGAAGTGGACGGCAGCATGGTGGAACGCGTACTGTCTCCCGGAGAAACCATCAAGGTGGATACCGGCAACGTGGCCGCGTTTGAAGAAAGCGTCCAATACAGTGTGGAAACCGTGAAAGGATTCAAAAACATCCTGTTCGGCGGGGAAGGCCTTTTCCTTACGACACTCGCCGGTCCGGGTCGCGTCTGGCTGCAGACCATGACCATGCCATCCTTCGCGAAACGACTGATTCCTTTCCTGCCGAAGCCGAGTTCGAATTGATTGGCAGCGCTGGCAGGATGAAATAGTTCAAGATGAAATAGTTCAGGATGAAATAGCTCAACAGTCATTTTTACAAGGAATACTTGTACTGGAAAGTTATTATCAAAAAGACCTGCGGGCATCCGGCCCACAGGTCTTTCTTTTGCTGTCCCTTTTTCGTAACACCTGACCTGCTGTTGACCGGATGAACAAACATCCGCAATCTTCCAAATTAATACTTGGGGTCTCCGGACAACTGGACATCCCGTTACGGCAAAGCATTGCCGGCGGCCCTGTATATCTCGTACCATTCAGGGCGCGTCATTTCAACATCCGTGGCCTTGCAGATGTCGCGGATGCGCCGAGGGTTCATGGTCCCGATGATGGGCTGCATCTTCGCGGGATGCCGCAGCAGCCAGGCGATTGCGATAGCCGTATTGTCCACGCCTTTTTTCGCCGCAATCTCATCGATTTTCGCATTCAGTTCAGGAAAATCCGGATTATCAAGAAATACGCCTTCAAAGAAGCCGAATTGGAAGGGAGACCAGGGCTGGATGGTCACATCATTGAGCCTGCAGTAATCCAGTATCCCGCCGTCCCTGTCGATGGAGCGGTCTATCTTCATGTTGACATTGATGCCGCTGTCGATCATCCCGGTGTTCGTGATGCTGAGCTGCAGCTGGTTTACGATCAGCTTCTGGGCAACATGCTTTTGCAGCAGGGCCATCTGCATGGGATTCTGGTTGCTCACGCCGAAATGCCGCACCTTGCCTGCCTGATGCAGCAGAGAAAAGGCTTCCGCGACTTCTTCGGGCTCCATCAGGGTATCGGGCCGGTGAAGCAGCAGGACATCCAGGTATTCGGTCTTCAGCCGCCTGAGGATGCCGTCTGCGGATTCAAGGATGTGCTCCTTTGAAAAGTCGAAGTATCCCTGGCAGATGCCGCACTTGGATTGAAGCAGGATCTTCGCGCGCACGGAGGGACTCATGCCAATGGCTTTCGCGAACACTTCCTCCGACTTGCCGCCCCCGTAGATGTCCGCATGGTCAAAGAAGTCGATTCCTTCTTCCAGTGAAGTCCGGACGACCGTTTCCGCTGTCTTGGCGTCCAGAGCCGCCATGCGCATGCATCCGAGCGAAATGGCCGATGCAGTCAGCGCGCCGTTCCCCAAGTTGATTGATTTCATGGTCCACCCCTTTCTTTTACTGATACTACTTATTAATTCCAATCATATCATTATTCTCCAAGATACTCTTGTCTTCGCAGATCTTCCTTCAAATTCTTCCCATAAGCCGTCTGCCAAATCCCTACTGGCGATTTCCTGCCAAACCCTGACGCGATCACAATTTGTCCGGCTACCGCACGCCATTTGGATCATGATACAATGAGCACTGTGCTTGCATCACAGATTGTATCACACGAGGAAATGCTGCAAAAGGATGAAAAGCATCACTAAAAACTTGTGTCGCAAAAGGGGAGCAATGACGATGAAAATTCGCACGGATACCACGGGTTGGGAATTATCCAACGATCGGCTTGCAGTCCGGGTTGCCAGGCCCGGCTTCATCTACAGGCGCACGCGCTTCGACTGGACCGGCTTCGTCACGGATGTAATACTGGACAATCAGCATACATTTTGCTCCGTCGAATCCCACAACCCGCTGGAGGGGACCGGCGGGATCGGCCTCTGCAACGAGTTCGGATTGATCGGGTCCACAGGGTACGACGTGGCTCCCGTCGGCGAAACCTTCCTGAAAATCGGAATTGGCCTGATAAAAAAAGACGCACCGGAGCCGTTCTTCTTTATGAAGGACTATCCGTTTCAACCCTTTGAGTGCATTGCCGCCGAGATGCCGGATGGAATATCATGGGAAGTCGCACCTCATGACTGCGGCGGATACGCCGTCAGGCTGACGAAGACGCTGACACTGTCCGGCAATGCCCTCCGTATCGGATATCATTTGACGAATGCGGGTACAAAGCCGGTCAGGACAACGGAATACAACCACAATTTCGTCCTTGTCGACAACGAACCCGTTGGTTCAGCCTATCATCTGGACTTCTTCAAGGCGCTCACGTTCAAACGTGCCGACGGAAGCAGCCTGACCACGAACGGACATGTGTCGTGGCCAGACGGTGAACCGGGATTCTATGCGACATGTGATGAAGTTCCGGCTGACGGAACCCAGTCATGGGAACTGTGGAACATAAAAACGGGAGCCGGGGTGAAAGAAACCCTGAGTACCGATGCCTGCCGCATTGCCTTATGGGGAATGCCTCATGTCATCAGTCCGGAAGTATTCAAGCGAATTGACCTGGAGCCGGGAGAAAGTGATACCTGGAGCCGTACATATGCGTTCATGTCAAAGCCAGTTTAATAAAACCTGCCAAACGGAGGGAAAGAGCATGGTGATGAATGAAGTTGAATCCAAGGCCGCGGCAGCACCGCAACCTTTGCGGCTTGCTTCCGTTTTCGGCGACCGGATGATCCTGCAGAGAGACCATCCGTTTCCCGTTTGGGGAACCGGCATGGATGGCGCGCTCGTGACTGTTTCATGCTGCGGCCAGTTGAAAACGTCAATGATCCAGAATGGAAAATGGTTCGTCATGATGGAGCCTTTGGCAACCGGTCCGGCCTTCACGCTGGAAGCCGGCATGCATGACGGAGATGGGACTTTCCTTGGGCAGACGCGTTTGGAGGATGTCCTTGCAGGGGATGTGTATTTGGCCGGCGGACAATCGAACATGGAATTCCGGATTGCCGATTCGACAGGAGCGGCACATTGGGCCGGGAATGCGGATTACCCGGACATCAGATCCTGGTTTTCACCGCGCGTACCCTATGTGGGCGCACTGGCTGAGAACCCGGATGCGGATTATGCGAAATCCCCGCAATGGCAGATCTGTTCTGCAGACACGATCCTGCAGTTTTCAGCAGTCGCGTTTCATTTCGCCCGTCGCCTCCAATCGGAGATCGGAATCCCTGTCGGCATTCTGGACGCAAGCTGGGGAGGATCTTCAGCCGCCTGCTGGATGGATGAAGCCGATTTGGAAAACAATCCGCTTCTGACTCCCTGGCTGGCGGAGCACCGCAAGCTGATTGAAACGATGGACCGGGAAGCCTATGAGGTGTCCCGGCGTGAATATGACGACCAGGTGCATGCATATCAGGCCCGGTATGCCGAAGCAAAGCAACTGGAACTTTATGGTCCGGAACTGGATGCATTTGCCGGCGGATACCCCTGGCCGCCGCCAACCGGTCCGAAAAACCCGCTCAGTCCCTGCGGCCTGCATCATACCATGCTGGAACCGATGGCGCCTTTTCAGATGAAAGGGGTAATCTGGTATCAAGGGGAATCTGATGCCGGTGACTTCGGCAGCCCGATGGGCGCGGAAAAATACGGGCTCCTGTTCGGCACCATGATGGCAAGATGGCGCAGCCTGTTCAGGCAGCCGGGCCTTCCGTTCTTCTTCGTGCAGCTGACTTCCTTCGGCTGCGACGGAAATCCGGATGGAGAAAACTGGCCCCTGCTGCGTGAACAGCAGAAGATGCTCGCCGATACTGTCCCGGGATGCTCAATGGCAGTCATCCACGATTATGGGGATCTGACGGACATCCATCCGAAACACAAGCAGCCGGTCGGAGAACGGCTTGCCTTGCTGGCATTGAACCGCCTGTACGGATTGCCGGTCACCGCTTCCGGTCCGGTGCTGCAGTCTGCGGCATTGGAGGGGGATTCGTTCCTGCTGACATTCACTGAGTGTGAAAGCGGTCTGGCAGCAGGTTCTTCGGACCCGCTCTCCATGCGCGGCATGTACGCGGGGGATGATGGCTCAACTGTCTTGAAAGGCTTTGCGGTGGCAGGACCCGATGGCCTGTTCCATTGGGCGGAAGCAGCTATCGTTGGGAATACGGTATGTGTGAAATCAGGTGAAGTAACGGCGCCCATGGCTTTACACTACGGCTGGACAAACCATACGCAAGCCAACTTGTTCAATCGGTCCGGGTTGCCTGCTTCGCCGTTCCGGACAATGATTTGACCTCACAACTTAAGGAAGGCATGAAAAAGACAGGCCGCAGCCCGTAAAAGGTTTGCAGCCTGTCTTGTCTTAGTTCATCACGGGGATGATCGCGAAAGGAATTGACCTATGGTTTGTTCTTCCGGTTGATGCTTCTCTTGATGTCGGTCTTGACATCCATGACATTCGTCTTGATATCTGCCTTGACTGATTGAAAATGGAGGAACATCAAAATGGAGGAACATCACTTGACAGAAAGAACGCAATCCTTTAAAATATGGCATGTAATCAATTACATGGTTATTCTGTCAATTACGGATTGCCCCTGATCATATTCATTTGACATTATATGCCATCCACTCCCTATGACTACTTCTACTTCCAGCTTATTGTTGCATGATTCCGCATAACACCATTTTTTATTTGGATATCATGTAATCCATTACACGATGATCTGGATCTGATCGCTGATTTTTCACAAGGAATAAATATGCCGGAGCATCCCCCCCTTCCGGCGAGGAGGCCCTGTCATGCCGACGATTTCCGATGTGGCCCG
>CAZFWQ010000217.1:0-4317 GCA_964522755.1 uncultured Oscillospiraceae bacterium
TGTCGCCCCGCATGGGATCTGCAATGCGCGCATGACTGTGACAAAGCGCGTCTGATTGGTGTCGGCATCGTCGATGCCTTCTTCGAGTACTTCAAGGCCATACAGCAAGGCAGCTTCACGGGAACCAATCGCCGCAACAGACCTGTCGCTTCGCTGGGCGACGGAATCTGCCGCAACCGCCGTGCTGGCCATCGAAACCGTTTTCCATCCCCTGGCTGCAATCACGCGGGCACACTGCAGGATGGGCTGGGGATGCGTCCACACTTCGCGGATATCCGACACTGAAGCACCAGGAACGCCAAGGAGGACATTCCGGATTGACAGGGATGCCGCCCTGGCTATATGCAGGTCATGACGAAGCAATAGATCGTACACTTCCGCGATGGTGCCGGCCGTTGAATTGTCGATGGGCAAGACAGCCGCATCCGTTCCACCGTCGAGAACCATGCCGCATGCCATGGCAAAGGAAGGAACTGGAAGCATTACGGCATCCGGATATTGGCTTAAAGCGCTTCGGTGAGAATGCGACCCGGTTTTCCCCAGAAAGGCGACAGACTTCACAACCTGTGCGTGACGCATGCCTGCTTGAATCTGCCTGCCTAATTCCCAGTCTTCGTCAGCCTGCCACCATTGCGAAAAAGCCTGCTCCCTTATCACTTCATTCAGGCGCCGGACGGCATTGGCCAGATGGGGCTGCAAATCGGGTTGTGAGAATGACGGATCCGGCAGCAGGCCGGAAACGGCAGCAGGAATTCCCTCTCCGGCATGTGCCGCCAGGTTCCTGTGCAATTCTGCCAGGCAGTGCTCCAGTGCGGGGACCAGCTCAGACATGGGACACCTCGTTTACAACGAATGATTTCATGACGCAGCCTCAAAGTCAGTGAATCTTGCCGGACAATCCGCGTGATTGGCCTGAAAACGATGTCTTGCCGGACAATCCGCGTGATTGGCCTGAAACCTATATCTCCCGCCCTACAGCGGCTGCGATGGGTTTCAGGTTCGCCATGAGCAGATCGAAGGCCTCCGGCGTAAGAGACTGCTGTCCGTCGGACAATGCATTCTTCGGGTCATTATGCACTTCTATTTCAAGACCGTCCACCCCAATGGCCACGGCAGCCCTGGCAAGGGGTTCAACCATCCAGGCCAGTCCGGATGCATGGCTCGGATCAACGACAACCGGCAGGTGGGAAAGCTTTTTCAACATGGGCACAGCCGAAATGTCGAGGGTATTGCGCATGGAAGTCTCAAAAGTCCGAATGCCGCGCTCGCATAGGATCACCTTTTCATTTCCACCGCTCATGATGTATTCGGAAGCCATCAGAAGCTCTTCTATGGTGTTGGCAAAACCCCTCTTCAGGAGGATGGTCTTGCCGGTGCGTCCCAGTTCCTTGAGCATCTCGAAATTCTGCATGTTGCGGGCACCCACCTGGATGATGTCCACATATTCGTTGAACATGTCAAGGTATGTCAGGTTTGTGATTTCCGAACAGATGGGAAGCCCGGTCTTCTCCCTCGCCTTCTTGAGAAACATGAGCCCTTCAGCCCGCAGTCCCTGAAAAGCATATGGGGACGTGCGGGGTTTGAAGGCGCCGCCCCGCAGGGCAGTCGCACCGCTTGCCTTCACGCGTTCCGCAAGCGCGACGATCTGCTCCTCCGATTCCACGGAGCAGGGGCCTGCGATGACCAGGATGCGTTTCCCGCCAAACTTGAACCCTCCCACATCGATGACCGTGTCATCGGGGTGAAACTTCCTGTTTGCCCTCTTGTAAGGTTCCGTGACTTTCATGACCCGCTCGACGCCTTCATGCATCTCCACGGAACTGATGTCAATGGAGGATGTGTCCCCCACCAGTCCGATGATGACAGTACCCTCTCCAAAAATCGGGCTGGTCTTGACAGATTGTGTTTCCAACCAGGCACAGACTTCCCGGACTTTTTCCCTGCTGATGCCCTGCTTCAGAATGACAATCATCTTGAGTCCCCTTCCATCCTATGAATTCACACACACCATGCCGATTCGACTTGGATGACAAAGAACCAGCCGGTTCATGGCTGCAGCTCACAGCGGGTTTTTGAAACATGCCAGGACACGAAAACATCCAGGGCCTTGATGGCGGAACGGATGTCCGAATACACAGGCAAACCGTTTTCTTCCAGGTAACGCACCATTTCCTGATAGTGATTTCCGGAGTTGATGGATACCACCACCGGCTTGCCGTGACGGCGAACCTTTTCGATCAGAAGCGTGGCAACCGCGTCGGGCTCCCGGCAGCAGTCGTCCGTGGTCTTCAGGTTCTCGATATGGGGCACAAGCGCAACAAAAGCGCAATCCACGCCCGGATCCGACAAAACCGCATCCAGAAAATCGGCGAACATCCTGTCGTTCGTCATCGGTGTCACATCAAGGAATGAAGTGCCGACATCAACCAATCCGTGCGTGTTGATTTCAGTAAGCCGAGTACGTGTTTCAGAGGACAGTGTCCCGGGTTGGAGGAACACGAGGGTGTCCGCACCCATCGTTGCGTCGAGTCCTGCGTTCACCACACCGCCAACGCGATTTCCCGCTGGTATGAAGTCCGCCTGCATGGCGAATACTTTCATGTCGTTGTAGAAGTCCGTCAGTTCCTCGACCAGTATGATGCCGGCCTGTGCGCATGCGGCGCTGAACACGTCGTAGCTCCCCGACATGGAAGCGGTATGGGAAGCCGCCGCCTTCGCCCCAGCCTCGGTCCTGCCCGCCTTGTAGACGATGATGGGCTTTCTGATGCGGCAGGCCGCGTCGAACATGCGACGCCCTTCCTGCGCATTCATCCCCTCGATGTACATTGCCATCAGCCTGACAGTCGGATCTTCCGCAAAATGACCCATCAGGTCTGGGATATCCACATCCACCTTGTTTCCAAAACTGACAATCGTCTTGAAGATCGGGAGATTCTGGGTCCTTTCGATGGAAGTGATGCCCATGGCACCGCTTTGGGTGAACAGCGCCGTGTTGCTGTACGGCCCATACCTCAGGCTGAGGCGTTCTTCACCGATGAACAGCGTGTTTATTCCGGCCCTGCCTATTTCGGGTGCTAGAAACACGCCCATGCAGTTGGGTCCGATGAAACGCAGGCCACGTGACCGGTGGCGGCGGATTTCCGCTGAAAAATCCTGGTATCCGGCTTCCGTCGGGATTCCGGAAATGAGGATGACTGCCTTGTTGTCCGGGACGGTATCTAGAAAAGCCATTGTGTTTTTTGCCGGCGCTGCATATACGACAAGATCATAATGACCGGGTACCGACGACAGGCCGGCATACAGCGGAAGGATCGTCCCGCCTATTTCCACCTCACCGCCTTTCGGATTGACGCAATACAGGTCGTCACGGCCTATGTCGGCCAGAAGCTGGACAACGTTCCGCGCAAGGCTGTAACGGCTGGAATCACTTGATACGCCGGCAACGACGATGCCCACCGGGGAAAAGAATCCGTCCAGTCCGTCATTGCCCGGAAGCGGCAGACTCAGCTCCCTCTCATCGGCCCTTGCAAAGTCAATGTAACCGTCAACAGCCACAAATCGGCCTGTTTCGGAGAAGACGAAAGGATTCACATCCATGGACCTGATATGGAAACGAGGGGATGATTCGGAAGTAAAAGCAAAATGACTTGCCAGCAACCCGATTGTGTAAAGCGCTTCGGCTAATCTGTCACAATAATCCATATGGCCGAACTGTTCGAACTTATGCCTGATTTTCGTGCCGCGGACAAGCGCAAGTGCCTCATCAGGCTTGATTGGCGCAACCAGCAGGTTTGCCGGGTCATAATATCGCGCGAAGAACTCGGCGTCGTCCCCACCTTTTGACAGTGTAAGAATGGGGCCGAATGCCGGATCCTCCTTCACGCCGATAAGAATCTCATTGCCAAGCGCCAGCGTGAAAGGGATGGTTTCAGCTATCAGAAACCCGTCTATCCTTGGCCGTTTCTCTTTGGTGAAATGAGAAAGAACTTCTTCCTTCATATTATGCAGCACAAAACGCACAAACAGCGGGTCCAGGCTCGCAATGCGCTTCACGCCGCCATATTTCGATTTGTGGGCCAGGTCGGGCGAGACCACTTTGACCACTGCGCCGCCATGGAACCGCGCAAGCAGTTTTTCATCCACTTCGTGGACATCGCGGACATATGCGAACTGGGGTACGGACAACCCAAGGGCTTCAAGAACAGCATAGACTTCAAATTCATACAGCATGCGGCGCCCATCGGCGGCGGCCGCCTCAAAGACGATCTCGATGGCCTCGGCGGCCTTCCTGTTCAATTCCATGTTCCCTCCAGTATT
>CAZFWQ010000217.1:4417-6696 GCA_964522755.1 uncultured Oscillospiraceae bacterium
AAGCGAATCCCTTCCGAACCGCGATGGTCCGCAAGCATCAGTATTCGCCTGCGGTTGCCGGATCTTCAGAATTCCCGTACAGGGACCTTTTCCTCGGATGACTTTTTTCCCATCGTTCTTCTGCGTATCTTGACACCACATCGAGAAAAATACCCACCTGCGCTGCTGCAAGGTCAAATCGGAACAAGGACTGAACAGGCGCGCAGAGCGTATACAGCATTGCTTTTGCAACCCCGGCCGACACGGGAACCGCCGTGGGGTCTTCCGGATCGCACGTTTCGCAGAGAAACCCCCCATGCCCGTGGCTGAACCGGATCCGGTCGATTCCGCTGGTGCCGCACCGGACGCATCCGGTCAGGTGGGGAGTCAGACCGGATATCTGCAGCATTTTCAATTCGAAGATGCCGACGACCAAATCCGGGTCCATCGGCACTTTTGCGTTTGGCATCAGCCGGTGCAAGGCATGAAGGGTGAGTTCAAGCACTTCGGATGCCGCTTCCGGAACCATGCCCGCATCGGCCGACATGGACAGCATCCGGACAGCCCGTTCGTAACGTTCCGGTTCCAACGCCAAATCAAAAAACGAGGCTATCACTTCACCCTGGTTGAGGCTGTAACGGGAAATTCCTTGAAAAAGCACGTATTCCCCATACATCATCGGCTGCGTCGCGGCAGCCAGGCGATTCCCGTTGCGCCCCACACCCCGCGCCGACACGGTTATGACACCCAGATCCGCAGACAACATCGTCAGCAGCCTGTCCTGATCACCTACCGGCATCCCGCGCAGAATCAGCGCCTTCGTCTTGACAACCATCATCTGTACCCGAGTTCGTTGAGCACGTTGTCATTGTCGCGCCAATCCTCCCGGACTTTCACCCACAACCTGAGATAGACTTTGCGGTCGGCAAGCTTCTCTATGTCGGCACGGGCCATCGTTCCGATCCGTTTGAGCATGGAACCGCCCTTGCCGATCAGGATGCCCTTGTGCGAGTCTTTCTCGCAATAGATGTTAGCGTCGATTTCCAGTACGCCGTTGTTCGGGTTCACTTTATAGCTGAAAATTTCAACGCCTGTTCCGTGCGGTACTTCATCCGACAGCAGCTGCAGGATTTTCTCCCGGATCATTTCCTGCGCGAGCACGCGTTCAGGCTGGTCCGTGAGCGTATCTGCGGGGAAGTATCTTTCCCCTTCCGGAAGCAGCTTCTCCACTTCCCGCATCACATGGTCCCGTGTTTCCTTGCGCAGCGCGCAGACCGGGATGATGGCGGCAAACGAATGAAGCCCGCTGTATGTCTCAATGATGGGCAGAAGGGCTTCACGGCTTACCTGGTCGATTTTGTTGATGAGCAGCAGGATGGGTTTCCCCGACTTGGTTAGAAGGTCCAGAATGTGAAGATCTCCCGGGCCTGGTTTGGGGTCGGTGGCCTCGACGATCCAGATGACGGCCTCCACATCCTTGAGTGCATTGAGCGCGGAGGTCATCATGAATTCACCAAGTTTGTTCCTTGGCTTGTGCATGCCGGGCGTATCTATGAACACGGCCTGGTATGAATCCGTGCCGACGATGGTGCGGATGGCGTGGCGCGTGGTCTGCGGCTTGTCCGACATGATTGCGATTTTTTCGCCGGTGAGCAGGTTGAGCAGTGTGGATTTCCCCGTGTTCGGCCGGCCTACGATTGTGACGAATCCTGATTTGAAGCCCATTGCCCCCTCTTTCCCCGGAGCTGTGTTCTTCCGGCATTTGGCGTGATTCCATTCATCCGTTCTGCTGCGGTCCGGATGCACCGGCAAGGTCCGCGGGCGTGAAGGCGAAAGGCAGCAGCTCACGCAGCGTGTGGCGAATGAAGATGCCGTCTTGGCTTCCGCAAAAGACAGGCATATCTCCATCGGCGAATTCAGCGATGACCTGCCGGCAAATTCCGCAGGGCGTGATTTCACCTGTGCCATCTCCCGCAATGGCCATTGCCGCAATACGCCGGACCCCATCGGATACGGCTTTCGCGATGGCAGTCCGTTCCGCGCAGATCGTGGCGCCATAGGATGCGTTTTCTATGTTGCATCCGCTGTATATTTTTCCGTTGTCAGCCAGAAGGGCGGCCCCGACATAAAAACCCGAGTATGGGGCGTAGGCACGTTTCCTGGCTGCCTGCGCTTCCCGCACCAGCATTTCCACATCCATCAGCACACACCCTCTCCTGCCGCATTTCCGGCATGCAGCACCATTATATCATACCGCCGCCATGCAGGAAACGCCGACTGGCCACCGCCGACTGGCCACC
>CAZFWQ010000218.1:0-6630 GCA_964522755.1 uncultured Oscillospiraceae bacterium
ACAGTGAAGGCGCATGTGTCCCATGCGTTCAAGACAGTTTGGGATGCCGCAGCCGTCATGGTGTGGGCGGATTCGGACCACTGGGCCAAATTATGCTTCGAATCAACGGATTTCGGTACCCGGGCCATCGTAAGCGTCGTGACCAATGGGGTATCCGATGACGCCAACGGCGTCAATTACCACTGGCCGGACGTTTGGCTTCAAATCGTCCGCGCAGGCAATGTGTTCGGCATGCAATATGGTCCTGACGGTGTTCACTGGAACATGGTCCGATATTTCGGAATGGATGTTCCGAAAAAGATCAGAATCGGCCTGGTGGCGCAATGTCCCGGCGGCGGCGGCGCTGAACTGGATTTCCTTGCCTTCCATCTGGAACATGAGACTGTCGGTGATTTGCGCGCGGGCGTTTGAATACTGGCATCACGTCAGCGGCTGTCGGTGATTTGTGTGCAGGCGTTTGAATACAGGCAGCATGTCAGCCAGCTGTCGGGGATTTGCATGCCGGTGCATAGATGCCGGCGCAAGTTTGCCGGCATCATGTCACACGGCCGGATAGTTTGAAGCCCTTGCAGCATTGATAAGTGCCTTCACGTTTTCAACAGGTGTATTCGGCGATACTTCGCAGCCCGACCCAAGGACGAAACCTCCGCCGGCTGCGGCATCATCGATGCACTTTCGTGCTGCCGTGCTTACGGCCTCCGGCGTGCCCTGCATCAGGACGGCAGAAGGGTTCAGGTTCCCCATCAGGCATATCCTGTCTCCGTATAGCCGTTTCATCTCTTTCAGGCTGACCTTGTAGTCCAGTTCGATGATATTCGCACCGGTTTGACACATCAAAGGCATGATTCCGGTTGTGTCCCCGCAAATGTGCAGAAGCGTTGCAATTCCTGCTTTGGCACAAACCGGCCCGATGGCTGAAAAAACCTTCTTTTCATATGGGAACACGTATTTTTCATAGATGTATGGGGATATCATGTCGGGAGATGCCAACGAATCTCCGCACATGGCCACATCAGTTCCAGCCTGCACCAGGGCTTTCAAGAACAGGATCAGCGTGTCGGATGTCAGCTCCAGCAGTTCGAAGATATGCTGCTGGCTGTCCTTGTCGTCTTCTGACTCCGCGAGAGCAAGCGCACACAGGAAATCCTCGACACCCAGCAGGTGGCCAGCCAGTGAAAAAGGGCCGGTTCCCGGTCCGCGCACGGCCGCTTCCCCTTTCAGCGTATTCTTCAGCCTGTTCACAGCCTCCAGATAGACTGGCATTCTCCCATCTGCATAAGGATTCAACGGCTTGAGCGAACCCACCTCGGCCAGACCCCCGAGTGCCGGTTTTATCAGGTGCGGTGTGGAATCATAAGGCTGATGGATTTTGGTACCGAATCCTTCCGCGATGTAATAATTGTCAGACTGCGCGACCAGGACATCCTGCTGTAGAATCTGCCAGGCCTTCAGCTGCGCTTCAGCCATTTTGGCGCCATTTGTATTGTATTCAGATATGGGAACTCCTGCCAATTTTGCCCCATAATTTCCCATATATGGTGCCGCGGGAATACAATCCGGTATTCCCAGCCGTGATGCCGTCAGAAACCGTTCTCTTGAATTCATGCTGCACCCCCGGTTCATGCCCTGATTACTCGTGGATCCCTGATGCCTTCTTGATCTTTCCCATTCGCACATGACTTCTTGGTGTCCATGGGTCACACCCTATTCACCCACGACACCCTGCTCCTGCAATACATCCCATTCCTCCAGATAACCCAGGTGAAGGTCTTCCAGCTGCGCCAATTCCTCATGCAGGCTGGTCAGCTTCAAATAATCCGAAGCCACGGCATCCGATGCAATCTCAGTTTGCAGGGCAGATGTCTTTTCATCGCATTCCGCGAGCAGCGCTTCCAGTTTCTTGACTTTCGCGTCCCATCTGGCTTTTTCCTTGCCTGGGGTGGTGCGCTTCTGTTTTTCCTTTTTTACGGCTGATGCGGCAGTTTCCGCGGCTGACGCCCTTTTTGCGGCCCGATCCATGTATTCTTCATAGCCGAAGCGGAAATATTCGGCCTTGCCTTCATCAAAAACAAGGACAGCCGAAGCGATCTGCTTGATGAAGTACCGGTCATGGGAGACGAATAGAAGCGTGCCCGTGTATTCGATCAGCATCTTTTCCAGCGTTTCCTTGCTGATGATGTCCATATGATTGGTCGGCTCATCCAGGACGAGGAAGTTCGGCCTCCGCTTCAGGATTTTGCAGAGGGCCAGGCGCACCTTCTCACCTCCGGAGAGGGCGTTGACAGGCTTGAACACGTCTTCCCGCGAGAAGAGGAAGGCGCCGAGCGCGCTGCGGACCTCCGTCTGCGTCAAGTCCGGGAACTCGTCCCAATATTCGTCCAGTACTGTCTTGCTGCTTTTGTACATGGCCATGTGCTGGTCGAAATAGCCGATTTTCACCTTTTCCCCGATGATGCAGGTGCCGCTGAGTGCGGGCATCAAACCGACGATGGTTTTCAGGAATGTCGATTTGCCGAGCCCGTTTCCGCCGAGGATGCCGATTTTTTCACCACGCTGAATTTGCAGGGATACGGTCGAAAGAGACTTGTCGTATCCGATTTCCAGTTCGTTGGCGGATAGGACCAGATGGACGCTTTGGATTTCAGGCTCGAAATCTGCATGAAAACTCCTGGTATCCGCCTGCTCCGGTGCGTTCACGATGTCCATGCGCTCAATCTGCTTCATTTTCGACTGAGCCATCGACGCCTTGGTCGCCTTGTACCTGAAACGTTCCACAAGCCCGCTCAAATGCGCGACTTCCTTCTGCTGCTCGATGTGGCGCTTCTGCTGCAGATCCCAGTCCAGACGCTTCTTTTGCGCAAACGCGGAATAATTTCCCGCGTATTTCGTCATCTTTTCCCGTTCGATCTCATATACGGAACTGACGATTTTATTCAGGAATTCACGGTCGTGCGAAACAATGACGACGGCGTTCCTGTAAGACCGAAGGTAGTCCTCAAGCCATTCTATGGCCTGAATGTCCAGATGGTTGGTCGGTTCATCCAGCAGCAGGATATCAGGTTTGCTGAGCAGCAGCCTGATGAAGGCGATTTTCGTCCGCTGCCCGCCGGAAAATTCAGTAAGGGGCTTTGCCTTCTCCTTCGCCGTGAAGCCGAATTGTTTGATGGCCGCCTCATATTCCTTCTTGTAGCTGTAGCCGTCCAGCAGCCGGAATCTTTCCTGCAGGTCCGAACACCGCTTGATGGTTGCGGCATCCGGATTGCTTTCCAGTTCCTTCAGCAGTTCTTCAATTCTGCGCTCCATGTCGAGGAGTTCGCGATAAGCCCTTTTCACCTCGTCTTCAAGGGTGAACGTTTCATCCTCGAAGGTCACCTGCTGCAGATAACCGATGGTGGTGTTCCGCACCACAACCATGGAAGAAGGCTCGCCCACATCCAGCCTGGTAAGCTGGTACTCGCCGACCATGAGCTTCAGCAGCGTTGTCTTCCCGCATCCGTTCCGTCCCACGAGGGCAATCTTCTCGCCCTTGTTGATTTCGAAATAAATGTTGGACAGTATCGTGTTGGCCCCGAAGGCCACGCATCCGTTCGTGATTTTCAGCAGCATTCGTCGTACTCCTTTGCCTCATCGATTTTATCATAAATCCTGCAGGCAGGTACTATCCCACAGCATATAAACAACATGGCCGCCTGCGGCAGGCATAACCGTCTGCTGCGAGCCTTCTGCAGCATCGTTTTCCTCGACATGGCGCCTGCGGTTCAATGGCGCCCGCGGTTCTATTGACATGCCATGATCCCGTCGGTGATAATGATGGCAATCGGCACGCCTCAGCATGGAGGTTTCAATGGAAACAGCAAATCGCAGCAAGGTCAGGATTTACAAGGGCAGCATTTTGACATGCGACGCCAAGAACACCATTGCCCGGTACCTGGTCGAATCGAAAGGACGCATCCTATTCGTAGGGAAGGTTCTGCCGAAGGAATACGATGGGGTCCGGGTCGAGGATCTGGGCAGGAAAGCGCTTGTGCCTTCCTTTGTGGATTCCCACCTCCATTTTGCCAGTTTCGCCCTGTTCAATGCCGGCCTGAATGTCATGGATGTACGCAGCAATGCCGAAATGCTCGGTCTGATCAGCAAGGCGGTTCGTGCGGACAACAGGAAAATCCTGATTGGTTTCGGTGCATCGCCGCATTCGGTGGAAGAGCGGATTTTGCCAACCCGTTCGCAGCTGGATGCCGCTGCAAATGGAAAACCGGTTTTCATCGTCACCTATGACGGCCATTCCTGCCTTGTGAACAAGGCCATGATCGATAGGCTCCCGGATCCCATCCGAACCCTGCGAGGATATGACGAACCATTGGGCGTGATGAGCCAGGAAGCTTTTTTCGCCGTGACGGACTTCATCACGAAGGGCATCTCCACACTGGACCTGGTCCGGAACATGCAAAAGGCCATCGACGACCTGGCGGGGCAGGGCATAGGGATGATCCATACCGCCAGCGGCGTTGGATTTCCAAAGGACCTGGATGTGGACATGGAACGTTGGATAGGCAAAAGTGCCGAAAGCGGTTTCCAGATACGTCTCTTTTTTCAGACGATGGATGTTGAAAAGGTGTTGAAAAGAAAGCTGCCGCGCATCGGGGGATGTTTTGCAACAGCCCTCGACGGATGCTTCGGCACGATGGATGCCGCCTTGAACGCACCCTATTCCGATAATCCGTACAGCACCGGCATCCTGTATTATCCGGATGAAACCGTCATCAGTTTCTGTAAAAAAGCCAATCGCCTGGGGCTTCAAATAGAACTCCACGCCATCGGCGACGCTGCATTCGATCAGGCGACACGCGCACTGAAAGCCGCGCTGGATGACTTTCCGCGGGAAGGCCACCGCCACGGCATCATCCATGCGTGCCTGCCGACCAGGGAAGGCATGCGGATCTGCGCGGAATACGACATCCACATCCCGCTCCAGTCCTCGTTCATCAACTGGAAGCAGGAACCGGAACAGTACCTGCGCGACCTGCTGGGGGAACGGGAAGAAAAGCTCAATCCCCTGCGGGATTTCATGAAGGCCGGCATCTCGTTTTCCGCAGGTTCGGATGCCCCCTGCACTTCGCCGGAGCCGATGCAATGGATTCACAATGCCTGCAACCACCCGGTCCCGGGTCAGTCGCTGACTGTAGCGGAAGCGCTTCGGATGTGCACCTGGCATGGCTGCAGGGCATCTTTCGACGAGAAGGAACGCGGTTCGCTGGAAGCCGGGAAGAGGGCAGACATGGCGATCCTTTCCGAGAACCCGCACAATGTACCGCTGGAGGAATTGAACCAGGTGCGCGTGCAGCGTCTGCTGCTTGCCGGGAAACCGTACGAAAAACAGAGGCAGTCCATTCCCATGCTGCTGCTGAAAGGGATTTTCGGAAAGCGGAAAGTGTGAAATGCATCGGCTTTCTTATTTACAGATGTGTCGCCAGGTCGCCTCCGATGTGGCCGGACATGACGTTGCCTGATATTGAAATTCCCTCGAAACCGCCCGGGCTGACGATTCCGGCCATTTGCCCGCAGCCATCCGCATTCCCGACGGTGTTGCCCAGAATCGTGTTGTTCCGAATTGTGTTGCCTTGAATCGTATTGCCTTTTGTTGCAGCCTCGAAAAGGATGCCGCAGCCGGATCGCCCGACGCCGTTGTCCTCGATGATGTTGCCGCGGTATGTGTTGTTGTCTGCACTGTTGTGCGCTTCCTCGCCCCTGACAACGATGCCTGCCCTGCCGTTTGATCGGATGCGGTTGCCTTCAAACAGGTTGCCGGAATCCTTGTGTCCGATGCTGATGCCGCTTTCGGCATTCGCGCTGAATTCATTGTTGCTGAAAACGCTGTCCTGGACTCTCCAGCAGACAAACAACCCGTCAACATCGTTATGTCGGGAACTGCAGTTCCGAACGATGGTATTTGCAGATCCGGTTCCGGGGTGCATGCCGATTCCCGTGCATCCGGACACTTCAACCGCATCAAGGGTTATGCCGCATGTAATCTGCCAGCTGACGCCATCGCCGTTATAATCCCGGATTTCGGTGTTTGCCAATGTGCAGGATGCTGCCTTGTGAAAATAGACGGCGCCGCCCCTGCAGCTGTCCATCAAGAAGTTGTTCTCCTTGTTTCCATCCAATGCGATGTCTGAAACAGTGACATTTTCGACCTTGATCGCTTCGATCATGGACGAGGCCGTCGACAGGGTGCCATCGTTTTTCATGCTGTAATCCATGAGCGTGAGCCTGTCAAAATAGATTGTGTTTCCACTGACGCGGAGGATCTTGCTTGTGCTCGTTCCCCATCCGCTCCGGTTCTGCGCATCTTTTACCAGGATGCCCATCCCGGCGGCAAAACCGTCCGGGTCGGCAACAACTGCGTAATCGACTCCGTAGTCCACATCATCGGCGAAGCCCGATATGAAGCCGTCGGCCTTTTTCAGCACGGTTGCCGGTCCCTGTCCCTTCAGGTGGATATGGCTGAAGAGCCTTACCGGCCCAGTCATGGTGAAAGTACCCGCCGACAATAGGATCAGGCCTCCGCCGGATGCCTTCAGCGCGTCTGCCGCGATCTGGATGGCATCGGAACTGAATCCGGCGATGTCC
>CAZFWQ010000219.1:0-813 GCA_964522755.1 uncultured Oscillospiraceae bacterium
TTCGCCACAGGGCGGGCTGTCCCAGGAGGTCAAACCGCGCTGCTGCGGATCGAAGCGGGCGAGGCGGCGGGCGTGGCGCAACTTCGGCACGCGATGCATCTGGATGCCGGCGCGATCCGTCCGGCCTTCGACAAGCTGCGCGCGGAATACCCTGAACTCGCCCGAAAGGACAACTATGCGAGCTGGCTGAACCGGGCTGCCGAACGTGAGCGATATGACCCGGCGATGATGCCTTCGAAGGACTATTACTTCGATCTGGGCCCCATCGAACGCGAGAAGATGCCCGCGATCAGAACCATCTATGACAAACTCGTCGTTGATTGCATCACGGCGAAAGATGCGGCCGCCGTGGAAAAACTTGTGAATGCCTATGGCGCAAAGTGCAAGGAAATGGGCATTGAGGAAGTCATGGCGGAACGGCAGCAGATTATTGACAAGATTGACATTTCTGCAAAATGATGCCCTTCCTTCATATGGGCAGGCCCGAAAGCGGATTGCTTCCTGCTTCCGCAGGAGCTGGTGAAAGTGGGATTTACGCGGCGGGGCATTCCCCGCCGCGTATGTCATCCCAGGGCATCTCAGAGGAATGCAGGTTGCAGAGGCTCAGACCGTAAGGTTGATCTCACAGGATAAATGGGTGCATAATATCCATATGCGGGAGATGAAATCCAGAAGGCGGTTAACGCGAAAGCTGGGAAGTGAACGACAGGATATTGGCAAAGGCAAGGTATAGGCAAAGCAACGACAAGGCATAGGCAAGGCATAGGCAAGGCATAGGCAAGGCATAGGCAAAGCATAGGCAAATGTATTGGC
>CAZFWQ010000219.1:823-6609 GCA_964522755.1 uncultured Oscillospiraceae bacterium
ATTGTAAAGCAAAGGCAAGGCAAAGACGCGGCATAGGCAATGAAAAGGCAAAGGCAAGGCATAGGCTATGCAAGGGGAGTTTGGATATGGTAAACAGGATCAGCCAACTGATGGAAAGCCTGGCTTTCAGGCGCAAGTACCGCATGAATTCACCCCCGGAACCTCACTGGTTCTTTCTGGAGGGGTTTGCGGAACATATAAGCGATCCCTTTGAGGTACGCGAGGCCAAAGCCAGAAAGCACTTCTACGCGAACATGCCCATTTTCATCCATCCCGGCGAAGCCATCGTGGGATTAGTGGAATGGAATGAACCATTGGTCAATTCCATCGCCAATACCCATATACGCGGCGATGTGGTGCAGCGTATAAATGACGGCAGCCTGCCGCAGGAACAGAAAGACAGAATCAATGAAATGGTGGAGATTGTCCGCCCTTTCTGCTTCGACATTTATGGGTCCGGCATCCTGACCAAAGAGGAGAAGCTGGCCCACGAATGTGCGCTGGCTCCTTCCACGTTCTTCAACGGGCATATGGTGCCGGCTTTCGACTATCTGCTGGCCAAGGGGCTGGACGGCGTCCTTGATGATATCCGAAAATACAGGGACAGGCCTCTGACAATCGAAGAGAAAGACTTCTACGACGCCATGGAGATCACCGTACAGGGCATATCCATCTGGTTTGCCCGGTACGCCGCTCTGGCACAGGAGCTTCTTGACGAAAAGGCACAGGACTATGACGAGGGGCAGCTGGCGCAGATTGCGTCCATCTGCGCCGCACTCGCCCATGAGCCGGCCCGGACCTATCCGGAAGCATTGCAGATGACATGGTTTTTCATGGCGCTGACCGATTATGATTCGTTCGGACGGACGGACCAGTACCTTTACCCTTATTTCCGCTCCAGCGCAGATGCGGGGATGTCTGGGGAAACGGCCATGCTGTGGACCAAATACATGCTGATAAAGGCTGAAGAATGCGGCGGCATCCTGAACATGACGATGGGCGGGGTACTTGGGGATGGAAGCACCGCAGTCAATGAGCTGACATACCTGATGATGCGCGCCGTGCGTGAAAACGGCTTCCGCAGTCCCAACCTGACATTGCGCATAACGGCAGACTCCCCGGCCGAACTGTGGAAGGAAGCACATTTGTCCCTCTCCACAGGTCAGGGGCTCCCGGCACTTTACAATGACGATGTAATCATCCCGATGCTGGGTGAAATGGGCTATTCACTGGAGGATGCCAGGGATTTCTGCCTGGCCGGCTGTTCCCAGGTCATCTTGCCCGGGCGCTGCAATTTCGCGTGCGACATAGGCTGCTACAACCTTCTCAAGGTGCTGGAACTGGCCCTGCGTGACGGGAGAGACGCGTTTTTCGGCGAGCAGGCAGGTATTCATTCCGGGAAAACAGAGGAACTGGACAGTTTTGAAAAGCTCAAGGCTGCTTTTGACGCGCAGATGAAATACATGGTTGAAGTGGGAACATCCCTCAACAACAAGGACATCCGCCTTCGCAAGAATGAGGGTGCCTGTGTCCGTTCCCTTGTCAATCACGACTGCATCGAGCGGGGCAGGGGATTCTTCCATGGCGGGGCACGCTATTATGCAGTGGAAAATGAAGCCTGCGGCATCACAAACGCCGCCGACTCCCTTTATGCGCTGAAGAAGCTGATATATGAGGAAAAGGCGATTTCCCTGCCTGACTTGGTGGAAATTCTTGACAATGACTGGGAAGGCAATGAATCCCTCAGGCTGATGATGCGAAACAAGTATGATAAATTCGGAAACGACGCAGGGGAAGTCGATGACCTTCGCGGGCTGATAGCAGGCGAGTGGTACCGGGAAATGCAGAAATACCCGGGTGAACTGGGCGGCGTGCATTGGCCGGGCGAAGTTGTTTTCATCTACCATGAAATATTCGGTTTGAAAACAGCCGCTTCTCCGGACGGAAGGAAGAAGGGGCAGCCCATGGCCAGTTCCGCCGGTGCTTCCAGCGGTCTTGACATGCACGGCCCGACCGCACTGCTCAATTCAATGCTGAAAATCCCGCAGAGGGAATGCCGCACCTGCTGCATCCTGAATGTGGCCTTCCAAAAACCGCTATGGGCTGGCAATCGGGAAGTGCTGGTTGACATGTTCAGGTATTATTTCAAAAACGGGGGTTTTCAGCTGCAGATCAACGTGACGGACCGGGAAACATTGTTGCAGGCGAAGAACGACCCGGAGAAATACGCCAGCCTGGTTGTGCGGGTAGGTGGCTACTCGGATTATTTCTGCCGTCTCAATCCGAACCTGCAGGATGAAATCATCACAAGGACAGAGTTCTAAGAATACAAACCATTAAAAGGCAAGTATTACCATTCATTACGATGCAGGCCGAATAGACGACTAACCAGTCAAAAGGGGGTATTTTCATGAGGTATGCGAAGTTTGGAAAAACCGGGTTGGATGTTTCAGCCATCGGCATGGGCACATGGGTCATCGGTGGAGATCACTGGGGCAAGGTTGACGATTCCGATTCCATTGCGGCCATCCATGCGATGATTGACAATGGCGTGAACCTCATCGACACGGCGCCGGGCTACAACTGGGGTCACTCGGAGGATATCGTGGGACAGGCCATCAAGGGCATGAGAAGCAAGGTGCTGATCAGCACGAAAGGCGGAGTCATGCCTCCAAGCTTCGCCAGGAACTCCTCGCGTGAATATCTGATGGAAGACCTGGAACGGTCCCTGAAGCATCTTCAGGTAGATTACGCCGATTTTTACTTCATTCACTGGCCTGATGAGGCAACACCATTCGAGATCACGATGAAGGCGCTCGACGACATGAAAAAGCAAGGTAAAATTCGTTTTGTCGGGGTTTCCAACTTTAGCCGGCAGCAGATGGAAGATGCTTCGCGGTACGGCGTCATCGATGTCGTGCAGCCGCCCTATTCCATGGTGGACAGATCTTCGGAGGCACTAATACGGTGGGCGGCCGGACAAGGAATTGCCACCATGACTTACGCTTCCATGGGAGCAGGCGTCCTGAGCGGGGCTTATCGCCAGATTCCCGACTTTACCCCTGACGACTACCGGGTTTCCTTCTATCCTTATTTCAAGGAACCGATGTTTGGAAAAATCATGAAGCTTCTGAATGTCATGGATGCGATTGCAGCCAAATATGACGCCACGCCCGGACAGGTGGCCATCAACTGGAGCACCCAGAAGGATTTTGTCAGCACAGCCCTTGTCGGGGTGCGCAGCGCGAAGCATGCGGTTGAAGATTGCAATGGAATGGGCTGGCTGCTGACGGCAGAAGAGATTGCGCTGCTTGACGCAAGTATCGCTGAACATCTGGGTTAGGAACTGATTCGAACCCGCCTGCAGCGTCCTGCGGAATCTGTATCGGAAGAGACAGCCGGTTGCAGGGGCGGTGTCGGAAGAAACAACCGGTAGAAGCTGTATTGCATACGTATCACAAAAACCGGGTCCTGTGCGGGAATGATGTTCACGCACAGGACCCGGTTGTCATTTCCGTTTTTGACAGGAATCTTTTCTCCACATATTCCGTTTTTGTCAGGAATCTTTATTTCCGCGTGCTACGGCGTTTGTAATCGGCGTCGACTCTTGCCTTCCAATTGGCAGAGAGGGTCTTGTCCTCCCGGAATGTGCTGATGGCTTCGCTGACGACTGCATAGTTCAACTCCGTCCCCTCGCCGTCGGCATGGTAGTTTGCGGCCCTGTCCGCGTGTATGCCGAATCTGGCAGCAGTGGAAACGGCGTCGATGTTCGCGCCAAGGAAAATGAATTCCCAGCCGAATTTCATTTTCTGCCGTTCCACCAGCGTGTTGATTTTTTCATAGGTATATTCGTGACTGGCATTCTCCATTCCATCGGTCGTGATGATGAAAAGCACTTTGTCAGCACGATGGTCCTCGGTTGTGTTCCTCTGGGCATTCGCGATCTTGTGAATCGTCTTTCCGATGGCATCGAGCAGGGCGGTGCATCCACCGACATGGTACTCCTTTTGCGTAATGGGGCGAATGCCCTTGATGAGGGTCCTGTCGTGAAGCAGTTCGTAGTCGTCGTCGAAAAGCACGGTTGTGACGATTGCCTCGCCGGGCTCTTTCTGCTGTTTTTTCAGCATCGCGTTGTACCCGCCGATGGTATCGTCCTCCAGGCCGGACATGGATCCGCTTCTGTCGAGTATGAAGACCAGTTCGGTGATGTTTGCCTTCAACTTGACATCCATGCAGGTTTCAGTTTCAGGGCCTGCATCTGATTGTGCGCTGGAACTCACGTCTGAGTTCATGCCTGAGTTCATGCCTGAGTTCATGCTTGAGTTTATGTCTGAGTTCATGCCTGAGTTCATATCTGAGTTCATGTCTGAGCTCATGCTTGAGTTCATGCCTGGATTCATCCCTGCGTTCTTTCCTGTTTTCATATCTGCCAGCACCCCTTTCCTTGATGGATTCATTCTACAAGGAATGCCGGAAGGAGAGGTCGCCTGCAGGGCGACATTTTCACAGGCACGTCAATACGGGCGGGAATGATGCTTTCATGCCTGTTTCGGTACGCATTTCACCTGCTGCGACCACATTGCTTTTCCATCATCCGCAGGCTCCCAGCAAGGGTTGCTTGAAAACGAACATGGCTTCGTTGATTTCATGGATGTTGTAGTTTCCTTCCATGATGAAATAAGAGATGATCACATCGGACTTGCTGCTGTTTGACAGCGTGAAGCCGGCTGTACCAAGCAGGTCGCGTGTTTCATCAAGATTCAGGCGCAGTGCGATGGCGAAGGCAACCGCGGTGCCTTTGCTTGGATTGTGATCTTTCGCGCCGCGTATTTTGGAAAAAAGCTTCATGTCCACATTGGCCCGTTTGTATGCATCGACGTCAGTCATCCCTTTTTCATCTATGAGCCGCAGCAGCCTCTGTGAAAATGTCTCCTCAAGCCGGCTCATGACATCTTCCAGGCTTCGTTTCGCCTCTTTTGCCGGTTGTGTGGTCCCGCCTTCGGGACTGCGTGGCTCTCTGTTCAGAGGTTGGATGGAATAATCCTCAAAAATGGACATCACTTGCGCTTTGTGCCTATACATCTTCTCATGGCGAGCGGATTTCGGCTTTCGCATGGGGACGGAGGCAGGGGGCACGGACCTGGACGGAATCTCCGGGCTGGTCAGAAATGACAGGTCCTCTTTTTTCGATGCGTTTCTCTCACGGCTCAGGTACATGCGTTCATCTACATAGTTGTCATCAATGAACTGGGCAATGGCGGGAAAGAGACGTTCACTCAGAAGAAGCGCCTTCCTGTCGTAGACCGTCAGATAAACCATCAGTTCATGGTCTTTGAGGAATTCGCCGATGGTTGAGATGGCAACGGAAAGTGCCAGATCCTTCGGATACCCATAGATTCCGGATGAAATCAAAGGGATGGCGATGGACTCGCATCCAAGTTCAAGCGCCCGTGCAAGCGAATTGGCATAACAGCTGCGCAGCAGCAGCTCCTCACCGGAATTGCCCCCGTTCCACACGGGACCGGCCGTATGGATGACGTACCTGACCGGCAGATTGCCCCCGCTTGTGACGACCGCATCACCCACGGCGCATTTTCCAATGCGATTGCACTCCGCCTGCATCCTGTCGGCCCCTGCGGCGGCAAAAATGGCCCCGCAGACGCCTCCGCCCTCTTCAAGCCCGGTGTTGGCGGCGTTCACGATGGCGTCCACGGTCATTTTCGTGATGTCGTTCCTTATGATTTCAAGCGGCATGGCCTGACACCCCTTCTTTGTCTGTTCAGCCG
>CAZFWQ010000220.1:0-6583 GCA_964522755.1 uncultured Oscillospiraceae bacterium
GTTGACCAGCAGCGTGGCTCCGCTTTGCAGGGTCACCATGCCGAAAGCCCCGTCTTCCACCTCGAACTTCCCGATATCCCAAGGCCCTCCGTCGTTGTGTCCGCCCAATGGAATCAAATCACTGTTGAGGTTGCCAACGGCAGAGACAATGGGAGAATAATCGTTCATCAGCCACAGCGTGAAATCCACAAGATGGGTGCCGATGTCGATGAGCGGGCCTCCTCCCTGCTTGCCCATGTTGAGGAACACGCCCCATGTGGGGACACCGCGCCTTCGCATGGCCTTTGCTTCGGCATAGTATATTTTCCCAAGATCACCATTAACCACCATGTCGTGAAGCATTTGCGCATTTTCCGTAAAACGCAGCTGATAACCCACGCTCAGCTTCTTTCCGTTCCGTTTGGCTGCCCCGACCATGGCATCGGCCTCTGCGGAGGATATTGTCATGGGTTTTTCGCAGAACACATGAACCCCGGCATCCAATGCCGCAACGGCGATGGCCGAATGCATGTTGTTTTCCGTGCAGACGCTGATTGCATCCAGCTTCTCGGTTTTAAGCATTTCAAGGTACGAGGTATATGTTTTTGCGTCGGGTGTTCCGTATTTCAAACAGGCTGCCTTGGCACGTTCTTCTATGATATCACAAAAAGCGACCAGTTCAACCTCGGGGCATCTTTTGTAACCATCCATGTGCACGACGGATATGAAACCCAATCCAACCATGCCGACTCTCAATTTGCCATCCATGATGTACTCCCGTCATCCTTTTTGCATGAAGATGCCGCGGTGGCATAACCACCGCGGCATCTTCCCATGTCACTTCTGCGCAGCGATTGCCGCGGTGAGCTGTGTCTGGTATTCGGCTACCATCTTGTCGAGTCCTGCAGCCTTGAGGCGGGCCAATGCAGGGCCAAAGTATTTGTCGTAGTCCTGCACGCCCATCACGATAGGCGTCATGGCGGTGGTCGCTTCCGCCTGCACGTTCGCATATTCGGTTGCCACATTGGTCTTCGCATCGAAGAAGAATGCGCCTGCGATGGAATTCTGGGCTTTGGGATCTTCAACGTAAGCGATGTCGTTGTACGCCATGAACCCGGTGGTGTCATAACGCACCATACTGATGAAGCCAATCTTCCAATCGTCGCCCATCTGATAATTGCTGGCGTTGGTGGTTGGGTCTTTCACCGTCACAACACCACGCGGGTTGTTTGGATCCTTGTTCCAGTGTGTTCCTTCGATTCCGTACATGTAGAGGTCATAATTTTCCTGCTTGCTCCACAGCCAGTCGATGAACATGATGGGGCCTTCGGGGTGCTTGGATGTCACGGAAATGCCGTTGCAGTTCTTGATGCCCCAGTTGCGGATAGCGGGTTTCTCCGGTGCAAATGTGAAGGATTTCATATCTTCAATTTTTACATCGGGGTTGTTCTTTTTGGCCTGTTCAAGAGAGGGGTTTGTCCATAGGAAAGCGTCTCCATTCGACATGTAATTGTTATACCAGTCAAAGTTGACAGAGAGGATGTCCGGTTGAATGATGCCATCCTTATACGCCGCACTCATAAAGGCACAGTCTTTTTTAAATTCTTCGGACTCGAACCAGGATTTTACCGTGCCATCCTGGAACACCTGGAAGAACTGGTCCTTCACGATGAACGGATATGCGTCGTACAAACGATGAAGCTTCGGTGAAAGCTGCAGCACGGCGGCATCGTAGGAAGGGATGGCAAAGTTGAGGATTGGCTTGTTCACGCCTTTCCAATTGGCGCGCACGGTGCGGTAGCAATCCAGTATGTCTTCCGCGGTCTCGGGAACCTTGAGGTTGTACTTTTTGAAGACGTCGTCACGATAGAAAATCGGGGTGTCGATGGCCAGATCGATCCAGAAAGTAGGGATGATGAAATTGCGGCCTTTGATTTTGGAACCTTCCCACATTGCCTGGGGGATCTTCGACCTTACGACCGGACCGTACTGATCGATCAGATCGGTCACATCCGTCAGCGCGCCGCGACTGTAATAGTTGTTATAGGGAATCCAGTCCTGCATGATATGGAACATGTCGAACTCTTCGTTGGAGGTCAGCTTCAGATTCACCTTGTCTGCCCAGACGTCCCACGGAATGCCTTCGCGTACGATTTTCACGCCGACGCCGTCATCCAGCAGCTTCTTGTTGATGGCATCCATGACCAGTCCTTCATCGGGCAGAAGGTCACCGGGAACCACGTACTTCATGGTGATGATTTCTTTCACGGCAGGTGATGATTCAGGTGCTGCGGTGGTTGCAGCCGTCGTGGCTGCTTCCGTCGCTGCTGCTTCCGTCGCAGCTGCGGTCGTAGCGGCTGCAGTGGCTGCGGCTGTAGTAGCTGCGGCTGTCGTGGTTGGGGTTGCGGTTCCCCCGCAGGCAGAAAGGGAAAACAGCAGAGCGGCAATGAGAAGGAGACAGAGACATTTTTTCATATTTAACCCTCCTTTTTATTATCCAGAGCCCGATCTCGGACTCATGAATTCATTCAGCCCTTGACCGAACCTATGATAAGGCCTTTGACGAAGTAGCGCTGCAGGAATGGATACAGGAAGATGATCGGTCCGACCGTAATGACTGCCGTCGCCATTTTCGCGGTTTCAGTGGGCGGCGTGATATTGGAGATATTCTGGCCGTAGGACCGCTGAAGTTCTGTGATCAACCGCATCTGCGACTGTATCTGCATCAGGATGTACTGAAGGGGGTACAGCTTCCTGTCATCTACAAGCATGATGGCGTTGAACCAGTTGTTCCAGTATCCCAATCCATAGAACAATGCAATGGTGGCGATGACCGGCGTGCAGAGCGGGAAGAATATCCTGAACGCAATGGTTCCATCGTTGGCCCCGTCAATGGTCGCGCATTCACGCAGTTCATCCGGGATGGTGCCGATGAAATTGCGCACCAGGAACAGGTTGAAAGGTGAAAAGATGAGGGAAGGGACTATCAGCGCCCAGAAGTTGTTGACCAGGCCGAGGCTCTTGCACATGAAGTACCACGGCACGATGCCGGTGCTGAACACCATGGTGATGAAAAAGTAGAGGGACAGCCAGTTGCGGTAGCGCACGTTCTTATTGGCCAGCAGATATGCGCCCATCGTCGTTGTGGCAACCGCAAGCAATGTCCCCACGAAGGTAGTCACCAGTGAAACGCCGTATGCCCGGGTTATCATGGACCCTTTTACAAATATCAGCGTGTATGCGTAAAAGGAAATCTGCTTGGGAATAAAACTGTATCCATAGGTCCTTACCATGTTTTCGTCGGTGATGGACACCATGAATGTCAGGACCATCGGCATCACGCAGAACAGGGCGAAAAAAAGGATGATGAAACCGATGAGTGCATTCGCTACGGAGATTCTCTTTTTCAGTCGAATCATCGGCATGACCTCCATCATCTGAGTGGCACTGCGCAAGCGTCCTTTGTCCTGTCAACAGGCGGAAGTCCATCTCTTAAAAAAGCGCTGCGCTCTTGTCATATCTGCGTACCAGGGCATTGGAGCCATAGACCATCATGAAACCCACAAGTGACTGGAACAGGCTCACGGCCATGGCATTCGAGGGATCGCCAATCTTCCGCAGGGCGCGGTAGACATATGTGTCGATGACATCCGTCGTGGACAGCAGGATGCCGTTGTCGCCGATAATCGCATACATCATGCCGAAATCGCCGTACATGATCCTTCCGATGGCAAGCAGTGTCAATATGCCGACCGTGGGGAGCATGAGGGGGACAGTGATGCTCCAGCACATCTGCCAGCGGTTGGCCCCATCCAGGTTCGCCGCCTCGTAGTACGTCTCGTCTATTCCCGTGATGGTGGCGATGTAGATGACCGCGCTCATTCCGGCACCTTTCCACACATTCATGACCGTCAGGATGGTCGGCCAGTACTGCGCATCGTTGTACCACCGGATCTTCTCCATGCCCAGCGCCTTGAAAATGCCGTTGAGCAGGCCATAGTCGGTGGCGAACAGCGAATAGATCATATAGCTGACGACCACCCAGGACAAGTAGTTGGGAAACAGCATCAGCGATTGGGTAACCCGGATGAATAATTTGTTTTTCAGTTCATTGAGCATGAGTGCCAGCGCAACGGCGCATATGGTTCCGAAGCCGATGAACAGAAGATTCAGCTTGATGGTGGTCATCGTCACCTTGAAGATTTGATTGGACTTGAAAAAGAACTCGAAGTTCAGAAAACCGACGAAGGGGCTGTTCAGAAGACCCGTCGTGTAGTTGAATTTCTGGAAGGCCATGATGATGTACGGATAGGTGAAATAGCCGAAGATGAGGGTATACAGCAGGACAGGGAGTCCCATGAGGTAGGAAACGGGATTTCTTGAAATGTCAGTGAATATCGTGTATCTTCTTTTCAGCCTTGGCCCTGCAGTCATTGAAAAGGAAACATCCTTGCCTTCCGCCATGCGCTTGCAACCAGCCTTCCATCAAATACCGCACCATCAATGCCGATGCTGCCATTTTTTCACTGTTTATGATGCCGGTCAATTTCAAATTTGGAACATCGTGTTCATTAATCGGCATTTACACTATGGAAACACTTCAAAAAACAGACCAATATGTAAATATCCATAAAACAAACAGCAAGGCGATGCCTCTGTTGCCATTGTCATGGGCCATACTATGATAAAATCTGATTGAACAACCATGCAAACACGAACTGCGGCTCCATGTTGGAGGCTTCCATTTGCTGAAGGATATTTCAAACAAAATCATGCGATATCAAACGAGGAACAAGATAATACTTGCCTACTTCGGCACGTCGCTGCTGACGATGCTGGCACTCAGCCTGATTATCTACCAGATTCTCTCCATCAACGTTCTAGACCAGCTTGGCGAGAATTCCCTTCTTTCATTGAAGCAGTCCGCACGCGCCGCAGACACAGTCATTCGGGAGATCGCTGTCATGAATTCCCAGCTCCTGGTTGAAAGAGATCTCCAGAATTTTGTATATGCCACAGCAGAGGATAAGGTGGTCACCTACAAGGCACAGCTGGTTCTTTCAAGATTCATGAGCGTATACCCTTTCATCCAATCCATTGAACTGTACAACGACCAGGCTGGCGTATATTTCAACACGATGCGGCTGAGCAATGCGGAGCTGCCCGGGTACAAAAGCGCAGCGAAGGCCATGTACAGCCAGCTCGAATTCAGAAGCGGGAATGTGACGCCCAAATTGCTGAGCCGGGTGAGGGGTCTTTCGCCGGAATCGTACCGCGTGCTGTCTTTTGCGTTCCGCCCATCTTCCTATATCAAGAACAAGGCCGTCTTCATCATCAACCTCGACCTTGCCTATATCCAGAAAAACATCCTCAGCTATACGGAAACAAATGAAAACATCCGCACATATATGATTGATGCAAACAGCATCGTGGTCGCGCAAAGCGATCCTTCCCTTTTCTTGTCCGAATTTCCCTATCGGGAAAACGTGGAAGGATTGTTGGTGAAAGATGCGGAAGGGTATCGTACTCTTTTGATGGAAGGAGGAAAATACCTTGTATCCTATGCCGGCTTATCCGAACTGCCCTGGTTTTGCGTCAGCATCAAGCCATACAGCGAGCTGATAGGAGGACTGGCCGGAATCAGGAACATCGTGCTGCTGTCAACGCTTGCCGCCTTCCTTGTCGCACTGGTCGTCTATATTCTTATGACAAGGAGCATTTATGGTCCTTTCCAGAGGATACTCGACAAACTTGGCGGCATCCCCTCTTCTTCAAGCGATGTGGAAATCCTCTCGAAAATCGTATCCCGCAATATCCGATATGAAAACAGCCATGAGGTGCTTGCCCGAAACCTGTTCCTGAATGAACTCCTGACCGCTGCGGCAAGCTCGGAACTTGATGATGAGAAAAGGCTGGAACTGAGCCGGCAGTACAATGCCCAGACATACACGGCGCTGCTGGTCAAATTCGACGATTTTCACCGTAAGACGGCAAATATGGGCAAAGAGAGCATTCTGCTGCACCAGTTCAATTTATTGGGCACCGTGATGGAATTCTGCTCAAGCCTTTGCCGATGCATCGGCATGACAATGGACGATGACGCTGTTGCGCTTCTGTGCTTCGACATCGACCCGACGGTCCTTGCCAGGCCTGCGCAGGAAGCCTGTGAGGCCTTCCGCAACCTGTTCCACATCAGTTTCAGCATTTCCGTGGGGAATACGGTGGCGGTTCCGGCAGACGTGCACCTGTCTTTCGCGACCGCGCAATCCCGCATGCCGTACAGGTTGTTTCAAGGTCATGGCTGCCTTCTGGATGAAATCAGCGTTCAGCCCTATTTGAACAATGACGCACCTTATCCGTATGAACTGGATGGAAGGCTCATATATAATGTCCAGTCCGCCAACCTTTCTTCCATTGCGGTTAGCATTGCGGACCTGCATGCCTGTCTGAAAAATGCATTTTATGGAAATGTGCATTATTATGCTGCGCAATTCATATACTCGCTGCTAAAATTCACTGATTCAGCTGATATTTTGAGTCCCATCCCATATGATGCCGTCCGTACGCTTTATGACATGGACACCATTGCCGCTATGGCAGAGCA
>CAZFWQ010000221.1:0-3871 GCA_964522755.1 uncultured Oscillospiraceae bacterium
CCAGAAAACTGCCCAGGGAAGGACGGCCGCATCCACGGACGTTTTCATTGGCGTTTCCGCAGACGTTTCCGATGACGATTCCAATGACGATTCCAATGACGATTCCAATGACGATTCCGATGACACTTCCATTGACGCTTCCGGGGCCGGTCTTTCCATCCTGGCAAGGAAAGGACCCGGATTGGCAGGCATGACGCCGATTTGAGAAAACAAGCGGTCAACCAGTCCGGTTTCCCACCATAGCGATGCATATGAGGGGCATTTGCCAGTCAAAGTACGGGTCATCTCATACTGGGTGCGTTCCCTGCTCACAAACGAGATGGCGTCCCCATGGCGGCGGATGGCGCCAATCGCATCCGCGTCCATCGCGAAGCCAAGCTCGCTGCAGAACCGGATGGCCCGGAGCATGCGAAGCGCGTCCTCCCGGAACCTCTGCATCGGGTCGCCGACACAGCGGACCAGTTTGCCGGCGAGATCCTTTTGACCTTGAAATAGGTCAACCAGACCCATTTCCGGATTCCAGGCCATTGCGTTGATGGTGAAGTCCCGTCGTGAAAGATCTGCTTCCAGCGTAGTTGAAAACCTTACGTTGTCTGGATGCCGGTGGTCGGAATACCCGGATTCGGACCGCCATGTGGTGACTTCGACGGAAAAGCGGTGCAAAGACGGATCGGATTCATCGCCGGAATGAAGGACAGTTACGGTTCCATGCTTTGCACCGGTATCCAGCCCGGTTGGAAACAAAGCGAGGACCACCCGCGGATATGCCGAAGTACAGATGTCCCAGTCTGCGGGCGGACGGCCCAGCAGGATATCGCGCACGCAGCCACCCACCAGAGCGGCATCGTGACCATTATCCCGAAGCCGGTTCATGACGCGCAGCACGGCGGCGGGAGGTGAAAACACAGACTCCATGCACACCCCGAAAAGGCACTTCGAAAACACATTCCGAAAAAAATGATACGGTTGCTGTCTTCATGGTATATAATGATTATACAGCATCGCCTCCGGTTGCGGTATTGTGTCCTGCCCTTGAGATTGCTTGTTTCATTCGGCAGCCATACCGTCATTTGCACTGTACCCGTCACGAACATCGCAGGATAGCCTTTTCGGGCATATGTCCGGGAAAGCGCGTTGTGTGCGGCATGATATCGGAAAACTTGCCGGCAGTGTGGTGAACCGGAACGAAGGAGTCGGCATGCGGATCCTCATGTTATCCTGGGAATATCCTCCCCGGATAGTCGGCGGCATCTCCCGGGTTGTCTATCACCTGGCCCATGAACTGGGTGCCGCAGGTCATGTCGTGACCATCTTGACAATGACAGACGAGAACCTGCTGCCGATAGAGTCAGACGGCCCGGTAACAGTGCATCGCGTGCCTGCATGGGTGGTGAAGCCCATCACGTTAGTGGACAGCGTGATGCAGATGAACATGGAAATGGTGGCCGAGGGTGTCCGGCTCATGCAGTCCGGAGAGCGCTACGACATCATCCACATGCACGACTGGCTGGTTGCATTCGCTGGAAGGACACTTCTGAGCCTGTACCCGTGGATGGCGGGCATTGCAACGATACATGGCACGGAATACGGTCGGAATGACGGCATCCGCAGTGATTTGCAGAGCTATATCAACAGCATCGAACAGAAATTGACGGAATTTTCAGACCGGGTCATCGTCAACAGCCTGTACATGCAGGATGAGGTAATCCGTCTGTTTCATCATGACACGATACACCTGGACGTCATTCCGAACGGTGTCGACCTTCATAAGTTCGACAATGTTCCAGTGGACATGGATCTGAGGCGAGGGTATGCGGCGGACAGCGAACGCATCGTATTTTTCGTAGGCCGCCTGACTTATGAAAAAGGGGTTCATGTCCTGATGGATGCAGTCCCCAAAGTGCTTTCGCGATTCCCCGGCGTCAAGTTCATCATTGCCGGCAGGGGACAGGAACTGGACTCGCTCCGGCAGCGGGCCTGGAACCTTGGCGTCGCGCACCGGGTAGATTTTCCCGGATTCCTTTCCGAGGAGGAACTGCTCCGGATTTTCCGGGTTGTCGATATCGCCGTGTTTCCGAGCCTATACGAGCCGTTCGGCATCGTTTCGCTTGAGAGCATGGTAGCAAAGGTGCCGGTTGTCGTTTCCGATGCCGGTGGATTGAATGAAATCGTCACGAACCGTGAAAATGGAATGAAGTTCGGCACGGGCAATCCGGACATGCTCGCTGCCGCCATCATGGAATTGCTTGAAGATGAAGATTTGCGTATCCGAATAACGCGGAACGCGTTTTGTTCAGTAGAAGAAAAGTATCGCTGGGAGCGAATCGCGGAGCGTACGGCAGCGGCGTATCAGGAAGCGATTGACGGTCGGCGGCAACTGGAACAAGCCCATGGATTATAAACCGCATGAGCGGTCTTGGAGGAAAGAGGAAGAATGGCAAAAACGAACAGGAACAAGCTGAGAATCATCCCATTGGGCGGATTGGAGGAAATCGGCAAGAACATGACCCTCTTCGAGTATGGGGACAGCATCATCATCATTGATTGCGGCCTCGCATTCCCGGAAGACGAAATGCTGGGAATAGATCTCGTCATCCCGGATGTCACCTATCTTGAAAAGAATGCAGCAAAGATCAAGGGCATCGTGGTCACCCACGGACACGAGGACCATATCGGCGCCTTGCCGTACATCCTCAGGAAAATCCGCACCCCCATCTATGGAACCGACCTTACGCTGGGCCTCATCGAGAACAAGCTGCTGGAACATGAACTGCTGGACACGACGGAGCTTGTGTCGGTCAAGGCAGGCCAGACCATTGAACTCGGCGTGTTTCGCGTTGAATTCATCCGGTCCACCCACAGCATTGCGGACACGGTCATGCTGGCCATCGAAACGCCTGTCGGCGTCGTCTTCCATACCGCAGACTTTAAGATCGACCATACCCCGATCGAAGGAGAGCCGATAGACTTCCAGCGCATTGCGGAACTTGGCCGCAAGGGGGTCCTGCTCCTGATGGCGGACAGCACGAATGTGGAACGTCCGGGATACACCATGTCGGAACGCAAGGTGGGAGAGACGTTCGACAATGTGTTCAAGGACGCGAAGTCCCGCATCCTCGTTGCCTCCTTCGCTTCGAACATACACAGGCTGCAGCAGGTGGTCAATTCGGCTAAGAAATTCAACCGCAAAGTGGCCATTTGCGGCCGCAGCATGATCAATGTAACCAAAACGGCGCTGAAACTCGGATATCTGAACATACCGGAGGAAATACTCATCGAGCTGGACAGAGTGAAGCGTCTTCCGCCCGAGCAGGTCGTCATCATCACCACCGGCAGTCAGGGAGAGCCCATGTCCGCTCTGACGCGCATTGCGATGGGCACGCACAGGCAAGTGGAACTGCTGCCCGGAGACCTGGTCATCTTGTCTGCGAGCCCCATTCCGGGCAACGAGAAGTTTGTCTACCGGGTCATCAACGAACTCTACAAGAAGGGTGCGACGGTCCTGTACGATTCACTGGCCGAAGTCCATGTATCGGGCCATGCATGCCAGGAAGAACTGAAAATGATACACCGCCTGGTGCGCCCGAAGTATTTCATGCCCGTGCATGGCGAATACCGGCATTTGCGCCAGCATGCGAACCTCGCCATGAGCGTGGGCACCCCCGAAGAGAATATCTTCATCATGAGCAATGGCAAAATCCTCGAGCTGACGAACCGTTCCGCTGTCGTCTCTGGTTCTGTCCAGTCCGGCAGCGTGCTGGTGGATGGTCTGGGTGTCGGAGACCTTGGGGATGTGGTTCTTAAAGACCGTAAGCTGTTGTCCGAGGACGGCCTCATCATCATCGTCATCACGCTTGACGCGAAGAGAAAC
>CAZFWQ010000221.1:3881-6578 GCA_964522755.1 uncultured Oscillospiraceae bacterium
GGGGGACCGGAAGTCCTGTCGCGCGGGTTCGTCTACATGAAGGAGTCAGAGGAAATGATGGAGGAAATCCGGATTGTAGCCCGTGAATCCGTAGTGAGGAGCATCGAGAAGCGCAACGGCGCATGGACCGCCATCAAGAACGCGCTTCGCGACGACCTGGGTTCCCACCTGTACCGCAAGACAATGAGGAAGCCCATGATACTGCCCATCATCATCGAAGTTCCGTCCGCGGCTGCAATGGAAGAGCAGGGAAACCAGTAGGACCCCGAACCTGGTTCACGCAGCTTGAAATGGTTGTTATTCAAGAAGATGAAAAAGAGGGGTCCGGCATTTATCCGCCAGACCCTTTTTTTGTACCCGTATCATCATCGTGACGCCATTTGCCCGCGGCGTCATTTTCTGAAATGATCTATCCTGTAGTTGTTCTTGCGTGTACTGATGTATTTCCGGCGATTGCGCCGACGGCTGATCATTTTCAACATCAGCCTGAGGAGGAGAAGCAGCAGGAACAGGACGGCGGTGGTCTTCAGAACGGATAACAGCACCGGGTCCTTCAAGAAATCCAGATACTTGTCCCTGATGTCCGCCCACGTGCTTTTTTCCACCGCATTGTCGGCCACCAGCTGCACGGAACCGATGGTGGTGTTCAGAACCACGACCTGGAGTTCGCCCAGCACCTGCCCTTTGCTGATGGGTGCCCGAAAGGTTGCAGGAAGGATGGCGGACTCCGTCGTGATGGAGGCCGCAAGCAATTCATCCACCGGCATCAGCCAGCTTACCGAGCCCAATGTGTTGACCGTTACTTTTCCATTGTCTGCCGCGTCCTGCACCTCGAAACGTCCGTAATACTCTCCCGAGAGCTTCAGCTCTGTCCGGGCGTAGGTTGTGAACCCGAATTCCAGGAGACGGCGCGATTCCTTGAAACTGTCCGCCAATTTTTCTGCGCCGAGGACCACGGCGATGAGTTCCATGCCGTCCGGATTGATGCCTGAAGAAACGAGGCAGCGTCCGGCAAGCTCGGTGTATCCGGTCTTTATTCCTGTTGCGGTGAAATATTTCGACCCATAAATCGCGGGATTCGATACTAGTTCATTCGTGGCAAGGAGATGCCCGATATTCCACTCGGCACTTTTGCGCAGATTCGTATCCGGCGCGACGATGGCGGTCATGCTGATGATTTCGCGGAATTCATCATGCTTCATGGCTTCCCGGGCGATGATGGCCAGGGAACGCGCCGTCGTGTAGTGATTTTCATCTTCTATGCCGCAAGGATTGGTGAAATGCGTCTGTTCCAATGGAATGCCGAGTGCGGCCGCCCTCGCGTTCATCATGGCCATGAAGCCCGCCACGGTATGGTCGGGCGCGAGATTTTCCGCAATGACGTATCCCGCCTCATTGGCCGAGGTAACCATCATCATTTCCAGCAGCGACCGGAGCGTAAGTGTTTCTCCGGGCAGGATGCCGGCTCTCACATAATCTCCGCCGACGCTGTTGATGGCCGCCGCCGAGGCGGTCATCAGGGTGTCGGTCGGTACCATTTCAAGAGCAATGAGAGCGGTCATGATTTTCGTCGTGCTCGCGGGCGATCGGCGGGCATCCGGGTTCAGGGAAGCGAAATCGTGCCCGGTGACAGGATCGATGAGGATCCAGGCTTCTGCGGCGAGTTCGGGACCCTGCGGCAGCGCCGGGACGGTTGCGGATTTAGCTGTCGCAAAGGACGATGATATGGAAATACATATGAAAGCCTCCAGCAGGAGGAAGAAAAGCCCATTTTTCAACCGGCAGCCGAGTTTATTCGCCATTGCGATATCTCCGATTCGGAAGCTTCTTTTGTGCGGTTATCAGGCCATATGTCATCCGTGCTGCTGCCTTCTATGTTTCCGGCATGGAACTTCAATAAAAACTACCGGGGAACCTGGCCGGAACGAAGATATCATATCACATATCACAGGCCATGGCATCCGCCGCCTTTCGCCATCCCGGCAATATTATGCGGGCAGGGGGCCGGTTGACGTGGCCCGGTGCCTGGTTTACAATGGATTTCTGTTCTCCTGGCTGTCTTGTTGCAAAAACGCCGAGGGAACCATGAAGGATTCGGAGGCGTTTGACATGCCGGAAAATGGAAAACGGCAGCTGGCCGTTCTTGCGCTCATCGGCACTGCCGTGCTGTGGAGCATCGGCGGCCTGCTTATCAAGACCGTGCAGTGGAATCCATTCGGCATTGCAGGAGGCAGGAGCCTCATCGCACTTGTCGTTTTCCTGCCCTTCCTTCGCAAGTGCCGATTTAAGTTCACTTTCGAAATGATCGCCGCGGCCGTTGCCTATTCGCTTACAACACTTCTCTTCACTGGCGCGAATAAAATGACAACCGCTGCCAATGCCATACTGCTCCAGTATACGGCCCCGGTGTTCGTCATGCTCCTTGGTTCCATCCTGTTGAAGGAACGCCTGACGAAAATCGATGTCTGGTGCGTTGCCGGTGTAACGGCAGGGCTGGGCCTCTTCGTGGTGGAAGGAATCGGAGGAGGTCATCTGCTTGGCGACCTCATGGCTCTCTGCAGCGGTTTCACCTTCGCCTGCCTCGCTGTCTTCATGCGAAAACAGAAAGATGCCAACCCCATGGAATCCGTGATCCTCGGCAACCTGATCAATGCCGTGATCTGCCTTCCTGTCGGCCTGGTCATTTCCAGACCGCAA
>CAZFWQ010000222.1:0-6537 GCA_964522755.1 uncultured Oscillospiraceae bacterium
ATGATGAAGGCATCTCCAGAGATGGGGATGCCTTTTCTATGCCCATTCGGGAGCCATTTTTGTTATTCAGGTTCCATAATAGGGTATCTATTCATGATGGACGTGCGAATTCCGGGTAGTCAATGTAACTATTTTGAACGAGAATTGATTTTTCAAAATACGGCACAGACAGAGGAGCACGCGTATAAAACAGGGGCCGGAGAGGGGAAACAGCATATGGAAACAGGAAATAAGGCAACAATCACAGTGGAGACTGTAGTGAACGCCCCGATGGAGAGAGTTTGGATTTGTTGGACGGATCCACTGCATATAGTAAAGTGGAACAATGCCTCGGAAGACTGGCATACCCCTTTTGCCGAAAACGATCTGAGGGCAGGAGGCAAATTTCTTTCCAGGATGGAAGCGAAGGACGGCAGCGCCGGATTTGATTTCTGGGGAATCTATGACGAGGTGAGAAAAGAAGAATACATTGCCTATACGCTGGGTGATGAAAGAAAAGTCCGCATCACTTTTGAAAGGAAGGGTAAGGACACGAAAATAATCGAGACTTTTGAAGCGGAAGGCACATTTTCCCAGGAGATGCAGAAGAGCGGATGGCAGGCGATACTTGATAACTTCAGGAAGTACTCGGAACTGGTCTGGTGGATTTGGTAATGCCGGAATCACACATCGGCTTCACAAAACGCCGACTTCACAACACGACGGCTCCAGATCTCACGCCGATTTCAGAACCGACTTCAGAACTCATTGCACACGCGTCACTGCATTCCTTGCCAATGTGGCGGAAAAAGCCGGCGTGAAAAGTTATGTCTATACAAGTTCCGCGGCGGCGATGAGTCCGCTGCAGAACGAGATGGATGAAACGCGACATGGGCATTCCCATGGTGAAACCCATGGAACAGTGATGATTGACTCACCGTTCCATGGGTTTTGACGTTTCATTCTTCAATGATGCCCGAGCGTGTCATGCCCAATGGATTGCAGGCAACATCAAATACGGTTGCCCTGCCATTCTCGTAGTGCTCTAATATTCTGAAAGTACCCAGGTCTCCGGTCGCAAGAAATTCGTGTTCAGCCGGGTGGTGCTGTATTTCATAGAAAACCGGATTGATGACCCATTCCTTCGTATCATCATCAATGAGCCCGAACAGGTTACCGAATGGCGTAGATACCATGTTTCCGGATGTCTTCGCTTCAAGAACACTGCATACGGCGCATAATGATTTTCTGGGATTGACTTCACGCCTACACTGTTCGCAATACATGGCAAGCTCCTTTCCGCTTGAAGCAACAAGTATATCATATAATCCACATGGTATTAGTAATATATAATTACACTGAAATCTCCCACTTGAAACATCAGATCACACTATGACAATGACAGCCGTTGTCTGATGAACGACAAAACAGACCCTTCGAAAAGTCGGGTCAGGATGGGTCAGATGGATTGTGCTGCCGTTCGTTCAACGGACTCCTGCAATAAAAAGGCAGATGTCAATCTCATCGTAGATCTGCAGCAAAAAGGCGGATTCCATTCTCACCACGGAGCCGCAATAAAAAGGCTGATGTCAATCCAGTTCGACAAACAGGTTCTTGCCTTCACCTTGAATTTCAGGAACAGCAGTTTCGCATCGCCGACTGCTTTTCCCGTCTTCACATCGAATTTCGTTCCGTGCCTTGGACAGGTGATGATTCCACCTTCCATTGTGCCGTCGGACAGCGATCCACCCATGTGCGGGCATTTGTTGGCGATCGCGTAATACTTGCCGCCGACATTGGCAAATAAAATCTCGATGCCGTTCACCAGTGCCTTTTTCATTTTTCCTGCGGTCAAACCTGTCGTTTCAGTAGCTTTTACCCATTCCATGCATTCACCCCCCGATTTATTTCGCTTCTCGCGGACTGACGAAGACGTTATTGATTCTGGCGTATTATCCAGGAGTTCATAGGCATTGTAGGATATCGGTTAGGGCTTTATACGGCACTCCCATTTACGTGCTTCCGGATGTTTCATGACTAGACGGTCCGGGTAAGACATACTCGCGTGCCCTCATTCATATGATACCGCATGCATGCGTGTTCGATCATTGTCGATTTTCATTGACGCCTGTGTGGCTGAAAGATTTCACTTTTCAGCGGCTGCGCTTGTTCCAGAACTGTCTCCGGCATTGGTTTCCGGCTTTGGTTTCGTTGACAATAATTCTCAGAATGAATACAATGTTATATAAAAGAGATAAAATGTCAGGCTACATAAGTTGAGATTAAAGGGTACGCATAAAGGAGAAGGGCATGAAGAAGAAAAGCATTCTGACTTTGCTGTTCGTGCTTTTGATGGCGGGTTCACTTTTCACGGCATGCGGAAGAGCCGCGCAAAGCGGAAATGACAGTCAGGGAAATACCGGGGGCGAAAAAGCGACGACCGAAGCCCTGACCACGGCTGCAAGCGAAACTACTGCCGCCAAGACATCCGTAGCGGAGGCAAGTACCGCTGCCGACTCCGACAATAGTACGGCCGCATCGGTTGAAACCACGCAGGAAACAACTGCCGCAAGCGAAACAATCGTTTCTGCCGAGTCAGCAACGGAAACAACCGTCGGGTCCGATTCGGGTGGCACCGCCGAGTCGGTTTCCAACGATTTGCTGCAGAAGAATATGGAAGCGGTTGACAGTTATCGCAGGAGGGTCTTTTACATATCGACCCCTCCAAAGGAAGCTGGAAGTCCAATCGATGTGACGGCGGAAAGCGCTTATGTCAAGAATCCCTTTGCCGTATCCTACGTGAACGAGTCAAAGGCCTTTGGCAGCTATATTGAACAAATCATCATCGGGGACACAATTTGGGAGCGGTCCGCAAAAGATGGCGAATGGAAATCCTCCACCCCCGATCCGGTAACAAAGCCGTCTTTCCAATATTCCACAAAACCCATGCATTATCCCATAGACTTTGAAAAGCTCTCCCTGGCACAAGCCGGAAATGAACAGGTGAACGGGTTCGATTGTGTCAAGTTCGATGTGTCAGGCTCCTATCAGGGTGAATTCATCTTATATGGGGGAACCGAATATGAAGCCGTCCAGCAGATTTCGCTGTCCTGCAAGGGTTCCATCTGGATCTCCTTCGATCCTGTCCTTGGTCAAATTCTGATTAGCGAGCGCATCACCGTCAACAGGGATACGGTGGATCCGAAAAACCTGGATCAGGACGGGAATGTGCAGCACAGTTTCGCCGAGGACGTCATAGAGGATGATATTCTTGATATCAACACCGTTGTGATAAAGGCCCCTGTCTGACACAGGCCTGGCACCAGGCAGCCTCGAAGAGGTCAACAGACTTGGCAGAGATGGTTTCATAAGGAGTGCGTTTATGAAAAAGCTGATTTGCATCCTTCTCGTGTTTTGCATGACGACAGGCATGTTCTCCGGGTGCGGCAGGGCAAAAAACACGGAATCCTCGACGGAGAGCACGGAAGCCAGCTCGGACAGCGCCAGCGCGGAAAGCTCCGCCTCGACGGAAGCCACTGCCGATACCGGCGGTTCAGGTGCGGATGCCACCACCGCGGAAGGCACCGGAGACACGGGAGGCACGGACAATACCGGCAGTTCCGGTGAAGCTGGCGTTACAGGCTTCTTCCTCGATTACGGTGACAAATACGTCGACCCGAACCTCGGTCCTACAGGGAAAACCCTTGCAATTCCCACGACAGGCCCTATAGGCACATGGGATATCCCCGTTCCATTCATCAATCCCCTGGGTACCCAGGATCTTTACACGGGCAGTACCAGCTACAAGCCGGATGACGCGCTGGATATCCAGTATGTCGACAATTTCACGGAATTCAGCAAGCGGCTGTACGGAGACCGCTGGTTCATGGGCGTCAATGAGTCGTCGGGCATTCCGATCCAGTTCCTAAAGGATTATGCGGCCCAGATTGGCGGGACCGTCTTTTCCAGTGTTTATGCCGACAGGATTATCTTCATGGTGAAGCAGCCCGACGCCATCTGGTGGTGCGATGCGAGGGAAGCAGGCAACGGGTTTCAGATGTACGTTCTAAGGAGTATAAGATTCCCGCGGAAAGATATGGCCATGCGGGGGGAGCGGATGTTGCTTTCACCACTGAGAGCACAGGTGAAAAGTTTCAGACGGTACGCATCGGCCTTTCCGCCGGAAAGTTCAGGATTTTCGCGGAAAGCTGGGTGGAGAACGGAAGCACGGTTGATTACTGGCGATATGACAAAACACTGGACAGTGCGATAGGCAAGTCCTTCCTCCTTGACGACCTCCCCCAGGGAGCAGGCACGCTGGACTGGAAATTCACGCCGTATGACGAGAAGACCGGCGACGTCACATTCAAGCAGGAGGAATCCTATGACCTTCCGAAAGTGAAATACGGAAAGGAGACCGGCGCGCTCCTTGTGAAGGGGGCTCCGTTCGGAACCGTCCACGTGGAAGCGCAGCAGTTCGCCGCGATAGATTACAGGGAAGGAAACCAGCGTGATCTGTTTGGCGATAATCTGGTTCTTGGCAGTGTCACACCTGAAGGTCATACCCTTTTTACTCTCCCCGCCGGACTTTGGACCGTGGTCAATCACGCACCGTACATGAATTACGGGTCCACCAGGACACAGCTTGTCCCGGTCAGTTCGGAAGAGCTGACGACCGTGACGCTGCCCGAAAGCCTGAAGAGTGCCAACACGCGCCTCAACAGCATGACGGACAGCAGCGAGCTGACCGGCGGCATCCAGATCACGGAGGCTGCGGATAAAACCACTTCCGCAGAAGTATCCGTCTCCGTCAGCGATCCGCTGGAAAGAGACATAACCCCCACCAAGGAGAACACGGTCATTTACGAAGGTGCTTCGAAGGTGGATATCACTGATATCAAACGGGTGGTCGCGCCTTGCAGCATCGCGCTGGTCATCGACTCCTCCGGTTCGATGAAGAACGACATGAAGGCGACCCTGGCCGCAGCCAAGGTCTTCATCGGAACCCTTCCGGCCGGCAGCTTCGTGAAGGTCATCGATTTTGACGCGAAAGTCAATGTCCTGAAAGGCGAGACGCCGGCGGACGCGGCAAAAGCGCTGTCCGGAATCACGGCAGGCGGCACCACCAAGCTATTCGACGCCACCTTGAAAGGGTTGGAAACCGTCAAGGGAAAAACCCGTCCGGCGGTTGTCGTCTTCACGGACGGCGTGGATTCCAGCGTGGACAAGTCCGGTGGAGGCAGTGTCAATTCCAGGAGTGCGGTCACTTTGAAGATTAAGGAAAGCAAGATCCCCGTCTATACCATCGGATTCGGCAAAAGGCTGAACGAAGCGGATGCCGCCAGCGGCAAGAAGCCGGGAGACGGCGTTCCGGATATCCAGACCCTGCTTGAATTCGCCGCGGCGGGAGGTGGTCAGTATTATCCGGCCAAGGACCCATCTGCGCTGCAGGGCGTATTCGCAGCCATCAGCTCGAAACTGGGCAATAATTTCATCATCACCTATACGCGGCCATCAGAACATAATCTCAGCGAAACCCCTTTCATCTCCATGGTGGTTGATAATTCCGGTTCCATGAACACTCCGCCTGACGAGGGGATAGACTGCAACTTCCGCATGGAGAAAACCATCTCCATGTTTCATGAATTCGTGTCTAAAATCCCGCAAAACGCCATGATGCAGTTCACGACGTTCCGGACGCCGCCCATGTCACCGGTGCTCATCATCCAGGAGCAGATCACGACGGACAGGAAAGCGAACATCCTCAAGTCGCTGGGTGAGATGAAGACCGGGGGCGGCACGCCCATCGTGGAAGTGCTGCGTACCGCTTATGAGAATATCCTGCCTGTGCCAAGCCTCAAGAAGGTGATCGTGTTCCTTACTGACGGCGGCCTTCAGGTGGAGCCGGAACAACTTGAGGAGTACAACACGCTTTTGAAGAAAATCAAGGAAAAAAACATCACTGTCCTATTCATCGGCATGGGCGCGGCGCCGAAGGAAAAAGTCTTCTCGGATGCTGCTGCGGCCTGTGGTGGAGATTATGTCATCAGCGAAAACAACACGGATATCCAGGCGAAACTCGACAAGCTGCTCCAGCTTCTGAAGGAGGCACCCCCGCCGGACACCATCCCGATTTCCCTTTCCATCAACTATGTCACGCCCGAAGGCGAAGAGCTCAGCTATGCCGTGGCGGACGACGTGAAGTTCGCGCTGCCGCCGAAGGCAGGCCCCCCGCTGGAACCCGACCTGGTGAAGACAGAAACGGGTACCCCATACAAGCGTTATGACGACAAGGTTGCTGCCAGCGTCACCGGATACGGCCTTCCCGGAACCGACAACATCATCACCGGGAAAATGACGTTCGACAAGAAACTGGCCAACAAGGCCATGGAAATCACCGTGAAGGATGCTGTCTACCTCACCCGGTTCATGGGGGTGGACACTGAAAGATCAGACCAGCAGTTTGTCGCCCTGGACATCGAACTGGAGAACAAGACGTCTGAAAAGATCCCGTATCAGATACCTGGCATTTTCAACCACTTCTATTTCGGCGTAAAC
>CAZFWQ010000223.1:0-6495 GCA_964522755.1 uncultured Oscillospiraceae bacterium
AAAGAATCGGGCTACTCCATCACCGCCGCGGACTTCCACCTGCCCGAAGGAATCCGGATCCTGGATTCCGAACACGAAGCCTACGCAATTGTCAAGGCTGTCAAGGAAGAAGTTGCGGAAGCAGCTGAGGAAACCGCATCCACATAAGGATGAGCGCGGGGCAAAAGTCGAAAATCAGCTTTTTGCCTTGGCATCACATAGTTTTGCCGAGTGGGAATGAATCCGGAACAATGGGGACTGTCTCAACAGAGACAGTCCCTTGCACAAGTTCATGACCGGAGAATGAAACACAGGCCGCCTCTCATGAGGCGGCCACAGACAAACAACGGGGAAGTTTCACGGCAGTCATTGCCGGTGATGCCCGGCAATCAGCGAGGTGCGCTTCATGTATAAAAAGACTGGCATCGGAGGAGCCGCCGCATTCGGCGCTTTTGCCATGTGGGGGTTTTTTCCCATCTACTGGAAACTGCTTTCCGCGTTCAAGCCGGAAGCGATACTCAGCTTCCGCATCCTCTATGCCGCGTTGTTCCTGATTCTGCTGGGCGCATTCAACAAACAGCTCGGTGCCATCATGCGCAAATTGTCAGACAAAAGGGTGTTCACCCTGGTTGCCGCCAGCGCCGTCCTGATAACCATCAACTGGTTCGTCTACATTTGGGCCGTCAACCATGCGTTCATCGTCGAATCCAGCCTGGGCTACTTCATCAACCCTTTGGTTTCCGTGGCTCTGGGGGTCATTTTCCTGAAAGAGAAAATTACGCCTGTTCTAGGTGTATCCGTACTTTTCGCACTGTCCGGCGTTGCGGTGATGACGGCCGGTTACGGCCGAATACCTTGGATAGCGCTGATTCTTGCCTTCTCATTCGGCGCATACGGCCTGACCAAGAAACTCGCGGGCCTGGACGGAACAACCGGCCTTACCCTGGAAACCGGCCTGCTTCTGGTTCCAACTGCAATTTTCCTTGGATTTTCCGCTGCCGTATCCGGACTGACTGTCAGACAGCCAAGCCTGCCGGTGATTCTGCTTAGCCTGCTGGCAGGCATCATCACGGCCATCCCGCTCATTCTCTTCGGATTTGCATCGCAGAGGCTCAGCCTGAGCGCCCTCGGCTTCATCCAATACATATCGCCCACCCTGCAGCTGCTGGTTGGAGTTCTGATCTACGGTGAATCATTCACCCCGCGCCACCTGCTGGCTTTTTCGCTTATCTGGATTGCCATCCTGATATACAGCGTTCCCCAGCTGATGGGGCTCAGAAAAGCAATGCGCCCGCAACTCCCGCTCACATCCATGGACGTGGAAGCCCCAACGGCGTCACAATCTTCCCCATTGTCCCGCAATTCCTGAAATCAAGGCTGAAAACCGCTTTTCCACCATTTTTCCGGTCTGCATGACTTCTTCGTGGGTGAGCGGCTGGTCAAGCATGCCAGCCGCCATGTTCGTACTGCAGGATATGGCCAGGATGCGCATGCCCATGTGCCTTGCAGCCACAGCCTCCGGCACCGTCGACATGCCGACCGCATCCGCCCCGAGCACGCGAAGGGCCCGGATTTCGGTAGGCGTTTCAAAGGCAGGGCCCCTGCACCATGCATATACACCGTGTTTGAGCACGAATCCGATGTTGTCTGCAACGGAATCCGCCAACTGAACAAGCAGGGGGTCATACACTTTCGACATGTCTGGGAAACGCGGCCCCAGCATATCCTCGTTCGGACCGCGGAGCGGGCTGTCTGCCCACAACCCGATATGGTCGGACAACGCCATCAGGTCTCCGGGCACAAATGAATGGTTCACCCCGCCGGCCGCGTTGGTCAGCAGCAGGTTTTCAATACCCATGCGCCTGAACACGCGGATGGGATACGCAACCGTATCCATGTCATGGCCTTCATAATGGTGAAAGCGGCCCTTCATGGCAACAACAGGCACGCCTTCCAATAAGCCGAACAGCAATGTCCCCTGATGTCCGGCCACCGTTGTACGGGGGAAGCCCGGAATCTCTCCGTATGGGATTTCCAGTTTTCCGGACATTGCGTCTGCGATTTCACCAAGACCGGATCCCAGCACAATGGCGATCTTCGGCACTGCGCCGGTCCGTGTTCCCAGCCAGCACGCCGTCTCATCAAGCCGCCGAATCAGTTCAGTCATACCGATTCCTCCTACTCAGGTGCTCGAACAAGATGCATGGACCAAGGCCGTCCAAATAACCGGTTCCTCCTGTTCAGGTTCTCAAACAAGATTCATGGACCAAGGCCGTCCAATCAAGACGACCTTCAAAACATCGACATCTGGCTAGATGTGTCCATCCCCTTCAGGCAGCCGTGCTCCTCCAGGATTTCGATCACCGACTTGGAGATGCCGGCACGGATTTTCAAATCCTCATGAGAGAGAAACGGGTCTCCCGAGCGCGCAGCCATAAGGTTCTTCGCAGCGCCGATCCCCAGTCCCTGCAGCGCGGTGAACGGCGGGAGGATGCCTTCGGACGTCATCTGGAAAAGGGAGGCATGGGATTTGTACAAATCGACAGGCAGGCACCGAATGCCCCGGGCGTACATTTCCTGAGCGACTTCATATATGGTGTACACGTCCTGTTCCCTTTGCGTGGCTCCCTTGCCCTTCATTTCAACTTCCCGCATGGCCTTGTGGATGGCTTCCGGTCCCTTCACAACGGTATTCGCGTCAAAACCGTCTGCCCGTACGCTATAATAGGCCGTGTAGAACGCCATCGGGTGATAAACCTTGAACCAGGCGATGCGGAAGGCCATCATGACATATGCGGCCGCATGCGCCTTCGGAAACATGTATTTGATTTTCTTGCAGGACAGGACATACCACTCCGGCACACCTTTTTCCCGCATCAGGCCTTCCTCTTCCGGCGTAAGCCCCCGACCCCTGCGGACATTTTCCATTATTTTGAAGGCAGTCAGCGGCGGAAGATCGTGCTTGATCAGATACAGCATGATGTCGTCGCGGGTTGAAATAACGTCTGCAAGGCCGGTTACCCCTGCCCGGACCAGTTCCTGGGCATTGTTCAGCCAAACGTCGGTTCCGTGGGAAAGCCCTGAAATGCGGATCAGTTCCGCGAAGGTGGTTGGCATCGTATCCACCAGCATCTGGCGCACGAATTTTGTTCCGAACTCAGGCACGCCGAACGTGCCGACATGGCTGTTGATTTGATCCGGAGTGACGCCGAGGGGTGCCGTGGACCGGAATATCTCCATGGTCTTCGACTCGCCTATCGGGATGTCCTGCGCATTGAGGCCCGTGATGTCTTCAAGCATGCGGATGACGGTGGGATCGTCATGCCCGAGGATATCCAGCTTCAGGATGCGGCCTGAGATGGAATGGTAGTCGAAATGGGTTGTGATGATATCGGAATCCGCGGCATCCGCCGGGCGCTGGATTGGACAGAAATCATAGATGTCCTTGTCTTTCGGCACGACCATGACGCCTCCGGGATGCTGCCCTGTGGTGCGCTTGATGCCGGTGCAGCCGGAAGCGAGCCTGTCCCGTTCAGCCTTCGTGGGATTCAGGCCGCTCTCTTCGAAGTACTTGCTCACGAACCCGAAAGCCGTCTTGTCCGCGACGGTGGCGATGGTTCCGGCCCGGAACACATATCCTGCCCCGAAAAGCTCTTCCGTGTACTTATGGGCGCGTGACTGGTATTCGCCGGAGAAATTGAGGTCGATGTCCGGCTCCTTGTCTCCGTCAAAACCGAGAAACGTTTCAAACGGTATGTCGTATCCGTCTTTGATCAAGGCGGCGCCGCAGACGGGACAGACCTTGTCAGCCAAATCGAAGCCGCAGCCGACTGCCCCGTCCCTGTCATGGAATTCCGAGTAGCGACACACCCCGCATCGGTAATGGGCGGGAAGCGAATTCACCTCGGTGATGCCGATGAGATAGGCGACCAGGGAAGAGCCGACCGATCCGCGCGAACCGACCAGGTAACCGTCTTCGTTCGACTTGCGCACCAGTTTCTGCGCAATCATGTACATGACCGAGAAACCGTTCTTGATGATGGAATTCAGTTCCCGGTCCAGGCGGACCTGCACAAGGCCAGGAAGCGGGGTGCCATACAGCGCGCGGACCTTTTCCTCGCTGAGGCGGCGGATGTCGTCCTCCGCCCCGTCCATATGCGGGGGAAAAGTGCCGGACGGGATTGGTTTGATCTCATCCAGCCAATCCGCTACCAGGTTCGTATTGGCCACAACCACTTCATAGGCCTTTTTAGGCCCGAGATAGACGAATTCCTCCATCATCTCCGCAGTAGTCCTGAAAAACAACGGAGGCTGCTGTTCGGCATCCTTGTAACCCTGGCCGGCCTGAAGTATTTTGCGGAAGACGGCGTCCTCGGGGTCCAGGAAATGGACGTCGCAGGTTGCCACGACGGGTTTATTTATTTCCTCGCCAAGACGGACGATGCACCGGTTGAAATCGCGCAGCGCTTCGACATTTTTCGCCTGCCCGTCGTTGAGCATGTATTGGTTGTTGCCCGTGGGCTGGATTTCAAGATAATCGTAATATGCCGCGATGTGTCGCAGTTCGGCGTCGTCTTTCCCCTGGACGACGGCCCTGAACAATTCGCCGGCTTCGCAGGCGCTGCCGACCACGAGTCCTTCACGGTACTTGTCAAGAAGGGAGCGCGGCACCCGCGGCTTCTTGTAAAAATGATTGAGGTGGCTTTCCGACACCATCCTGTACATGTTTTTCAAGCCTGCCTGATTCTTCACAAGGACGATGGCATGGTAACTCTCGCTTTTTTTCAGATCCCTGCCATCATTTTCAGAGCCCGCTTCATCCGGCACAAGGTAGCATTCAATGCCGTAGATGATCTTGATGGGTGTGTTGTCGGTCTTCGCAAGGGATGCCGAAATGTCCTGCGCGTCCGGATATGCCTGGACCACGCCATGATCCGTGATGGCGAGTGCCTTGTGTCCCCATGAGGCCGCCCGCCTGATCATGGATTTGACCCCGCTGACGGCATCCAGGGAACTCATCTGGGTATGCAGGTGAAGTTCCACGCGCTTCACTTCCGCCGTGTCCTTCCGCTTTTGCACAAGCATCGGCGAGGGCGAAATGTCCCGCACCATGATGGCCATTTCATTGGAAAATTTGTCGTATTGCGCTTCTCCGCGCAGTTTCACTCCGGCGCCCGCGATGATGGCCGCCACGAGGCCCTCCACCCGTTCATCATCGGGAAAACACTTGACTGTGACGGATGAAGTGCCGTCCGTCAGGTCGAACGTGAAGATTCTGCGGCCACTCTTCAGTTCCCGCAGTTCGGCCTTCAGTACCTGCCCCGCAATCACGACTTCGCCGGAATCCGACGTGACATCGATCATCGGGACTGTGAGTCCCTTGACGACGCGGCCGTAGATGGCGCCTTCTTCGGTTTTTTTGGACGCACGCTGCGGAAAACCGCCGGGGCCCTTTGCCTGGGAGCTGCCGTTTTTTCCAAATGCTCCTTTGTCTCCCCATCCGCCCTTGTCTCCCCAACCGCTCCTGTCGCCCGGGCTTCCCTTGTCTCCTGCATTTTTCCTGCCGTCCGTGCTTCCCTTGGCTGCCGGGTTCCCCCTGGCGCCTGCGTCTTCTTTTTTCACAATGCCGTCAGAATATGACGGAGGCTTGCTCATCACCGCGGAAACCACGGACGAAGGCATCGTCTCCGCAACTGCCGGCGCGGTGATTGTTCCAGCGGACGGAGGTATGGAGATTGATTCTGAAACTGCGCGCATCTCTGCTTCATGCATCTTGTCATGATATCGCACCGAGGGTTCGGGATGAGGTTCAGAATGAGATTCCGAACGAGGTTCGGGATAAGGTTCAGAATGAGATTCCGAACGAGGCTCGAGATGAGGTTCAGAATGAGGTTCAGAACGAAGTTCGGGATGAGATTCCGAATGAGGTTCGGGATGAGGTTCGGGTTGAGATACCGGACGAGGTTCCGGATGAGGTTCCGGATCTACCAGGTGGACCTTCACATCCCGATCAAAACAATTCTGCACGACATGCTCGATGCTCCGCATGGTTCCGGCCGCAATCAGGACTGCCGCACAGGGTTTCTGCAATTCGACGCGCACCGTTCCCTTGCCGCCCTGCGTAAGCCGCGCACCGTTCAGAAGCTCGGCGATATGCCCCTGTCTGCGTTTGGCATAACCGAGAATGAGGTTTTCATGTTCAAGGACAATTTGTTCGGTATCCAGCCTGCGGGCCATGCGTGGCCGGATTTCCGTTTCCACATGGAAATGGTCGGCGAGGCTGCGTTCCAGTGCCTCGACGACGTCGAAATGAAGCGGCTGATTCATGATGAGCCCGATTTCCAGCCTTTTGGCCGGCTTCACATAACAGATGCCTGATATCCGTGTTTCACGCAGATGTTCCAGCAGATGTGCGTCAGTTACGATATGTCCAAATGCGTCGGCAAACCCCGTGCACTGTTTCATCAGGATTTCAGACACAAACATGCCCCCTCCGGTTTTCATTGGTGTTCCATT
>CAZFWQ010000224.1:0-6489 GCA_964522755.1 uncultured Oscillospiraceae bacterium
AGCCTGCGCTCATCGCGAATGGATCCAAGAACCAGGTCGAATCGGGAAGGAAGATGTCTCGCAGCCAAATCATTGCCCACATCGAACAGGCCGTTTTCATTGAAATCGAACACAATCAGTTTGCTGCAGCCCCATTGCAAAACCTGGTTGCAGATTTCACTTCCGATTGAACCTGCTCCGCCGGTGACCAGTACGATTTTATCCTGAATCAGGGCCTTCACGGCATCCATGTCCAGCTGTACAGGTTCACGACCGAGTAATTCCTCCACACTCACTTCGCGGATCTGTATCCCGGAAAGGTTGTTGGCATCAAGCAGCGAAAGGGTGTCGAAACGGCTCACTTTTATCTTCAGGCTTTGACAGCGGCTGAATATGTCTTTAAGAAGGGAGGAATCCGCATCTTTCACCGTGATAATGACTTCCTGGATTCTGTTGCGCCTCACGACTTCCACCAGGTCCTTGCGGCTGCCGAATACCGGCAGACCGTTTATCCAGCGGTTCCACAGGTTTTCATTGTCATCGACATACCCTACGGGTATGCGGTTCCCTTCTTTTTCCTGGAACAAGCGCTTGGCAAGATATGCTCCTGCGTCTCCGGCTCCAAGCAACAAAACGCGCTGACTTGCCGCCTTTGCCTGTGGACCGCGAAAATGGAATACGGTCCACATCACCAGACGTGCGGAAAGGCGCATCCCGATGGTGCTGAAAAGCAGGATCATGCAAGAGATGAGGATAACGCCCCGGGGCATGCCCAAATTGAATAGGCTGTTTGCAAGAAAAACCACCATATGTGTGGAGGTGACGGAGAACACCTGACGGAGCATTTCGGAAACACTCGCATTTTCCCATACATTGAAATAGCAGCCCATCAGCATGCCGGAACCCAGCAGCAGCAGGGCAGTGAGTGCCCAAAACAGCGGGATCAGTTCGAGATACTGTTCCGGGAGGCTCCCGTCAAAACGAATCATGATGCCGAAAACCACGCCCATCAGTGAAAACAGGATATCCGTCAGGAAGATGCCCGGCAAGGAGATGATACGCAGCGTTTTCTTCATGCCTTCGCCTCCCCGCCGTCATCATGACCGATGATGCTGTGTATGATGGGGATAAGGGGTGTCAGCAGCAGGATGCGCACATCCAGCATCAGGTTCCAGCACTCCGTATATTCATTGTCCAGTTGTTCGAGGCCCGCCTCATCCAATGTGTGGTCGAAATCTTTCACATGCCACAAGCCCGTTAGTCCGGGTTTCAGGGGGATGCTGCTTTTCTTGCCGCTTGTCAATCCCTGTATGGAACCTCGCACTCCAACCAGGCTCATGTCACCCTTCATCACGTTCCAGAACGACGGAAGGTAATGCAATTTGGAACGGAACAGGAAATTTCCCACACGCGTCCGATCCTCGGGATTGCGGGAGGATTCGTCTCTGCCCGGCCTGGTGGTTCGGAATTGCAGCTGCCTGAACAGACGTCCGTTGAGGCCGTGACGCGGAATCAATACCATGACCGATCCCTTTCCGCTCATGAGGATGGCCGGAACAATCATCACGGCCAACGGAATCGTGACCATCAGGCCCAAAAGAGCCGTAATAACATCAAGACCCCGCTTGGCGGATTGCTGCAGGCTTGAAAGATTCGTATGGTGGTAGATGAGTACCGGCACCGGACCCACACTGTGCACATGGCATTTGGTACCATCCGCTTCCCAGACATCCAGGGCGACCTTTACGAGGAAGTCGCTCTCCGTGCATTCGTGCAGCTGCTGCTCAATCTGCAGCACATTGTTCCGTGGCCATGCCAGAACCACTTCATCCACCACATGCATCTGCAGCACGGATTTCAGGTCTTCAGGCTTGCCGAGCCAGGGCAAACCCCTTACAGCGTCTAGCGGGTTATTCGAAAGAAAACCTATGGGATTTACCCGAAAGCCGGTTTTATCCAGATAGAACAGGTATTCACGCATCTGCTGCGGTTCACCGGACAACAACATCTGGCTTGAACTGCGGTTGTCGACACGCTGACTGGAGCCCAACGCTATGAAATAGCGCATTCCCAGGAGAAGGACTCCGATAAGGCTGAAGAATGCAAGGAAGTCCGCATTGCCCCTGGTTTGCGGCATGAACAGCAAAAACACGAGGCACAGTGTCGATGCAAACAGGCATGACCCAGTTACCCCGCGCAGGGTCCGATCCTGATAAGTAAACGTGGTGGCCTCGTACAAGCCTTTGTTAATCATGCTGAACAAAAAGACGATGGCATACAGCAAGGGCATCCACATCAGGTCCACCCACGGCAAATCCGGATGAATGGCGCGTGTGGCCAAGATTGCCAGAGGATAGGTCACCATCACGAAAACGCAATCCCAAAGAAAGCGGGGAACATTCAGATAAGCCTTTCGGGTGTAATTATACATGAAGGCTCCTTATCATCAGAAACACACCAATGGGATCACATATGAAACTTCAGGCTTTCCATTCATTGATAGACCTGAAGTTCATTATAACATTCATGGCACATGTCGTACCACATAAAATGATCATCGCAACTGCTGTGACACAAAGGTTCACTTTAAACCCGAATGGGATGTCTGCAGCTCCGGTCGCACCATCTGTTTGTCTCAACTTGTAATCTGTAAGCCTTGACATGCCGTCGTCATATATCAATGCATATGATGTTGCATTCTTACCGAAGGAGGCTAATGAGCGCTGTGACATTCCCAGTACCTAACAGGAAAATGGAAATGCACACAAGGAAAAAGCTGTAAATAGCAATGGCGATCCCATTTTTTTTCGTCATGAATGCTTCCCCCTTCCAGATCCACATACCTGCATACTCTTGACCTGCGGACCATATATGGCCCACCATAATCATTTTTACTCAAATACAATCTTTTGCATCAAATACCGGATAACTCTCTCATGAACTTCTGCATAAAACTCTGATATCATATACTATAATATATGATTTGCTGACAATTGTCAATAATCATATTGATAAAAATCTTTACAATTGTGGAAAAAATGAGAAATATTGTGTTTGCCCGCCATGCTCGCAGCCAGCTTTGATATCTCTTCGGAATTCGCATTCATCAATGTTCGTTGTGGTTTTTGCGATTCAGTGTATAATTATGATCAATGCTTTTTCCCTCCCATCCTGAATAAAACCGGAGGTAATCATCAGTGAAATCAAATGAGGAAAGGTTGTTGTTGAAAATCCTCAAATGGCTGCCTCTGAGGAAGCTCATCCTATTCGAAAGCCATGGCGATTTTTGTGACAATTCGCGGGAACTGTTTGAGTATATGATTTCCATCGGTCTTAACAAGAAGTACAAAATGATCTGGTTCGTGGAAAACAAACAGAACTTTGCCGATCTGAAGATTTCGAATGTAAAATTCATCCGCTTGGTACCAAAAAACATTGTAGAAAAAATAAAGTACCATCTATACATTTCAAGTGCAGCCTTTGCGTTCTACTCCCATCGTTCACCACCATACAAATTGAACCATGGCGAGACCTTCGTAAACCTATGGCATGGATCTGGCCCCAAAAAACCCGCATCCCTGAACATGGGGCGGAACTTCGATTACGTCCACTGCAACAGCAATTATTTCATGGAAGCGCGCATCTCGAATTTCTCCTGCAAACCGGAACAATTGCTCCCACTTGGGAACCCGCGCAATGATTTGCTGTTCAGGAACACCGGCGTTATATCGAAATTGTTTGATGGAAGGTTCGCTAAAACCATTATCTGGATGCCAACCTTCCGGGTGGCCAGGAATGGAAAAGAAGAATTCAATCACCTGAACGCAGAATCGCATGGATTTCCCATCATGGATTCCGAAAGCAGGCTTTCCGAAATCAATGACCTGTTTTTCAAGTACCATGCCCTGCTTGTGGTAAAACCTCATCCAATGGAGAACCTTTCCATTTTGAGTTTGAAGGACAAACCTAACATCTGTCTGCTGACCAATCAGAAGCTAGATGAAAAGGGAATATTCCTCTATTCGCTTCTGGGAGAATCAGATGCGCTGATAACAGACATATCCTCAGTATTCGTAGATTTCCTGCTCCTGAACAAGCCAATTGGATTCACTGTCAATGACATGGATGATTACAAGACCGGCTTCAACATGGCTGATCCAAAAAGCATCATGCCCGGTGAACATATCAATGACTTTTCAGATTTCAAGACATTCATCACAAACGTATTGGAAGGGATCGATCGATACTCAGATCAACGTACCACAGCGAACAATCTTCTGAATTATTACAAGGACGGCTCATACTCCAAAAGAATCGTGGAACATTATAAAATCCATTGAGACAAGTCGCGGAACTCACCTGGCATCATTAAGATGAATCGCGGGAAACTATTGAATCCATTGAGATGCATCAAGGGAATGAGTCGAAATCATCCAAATCCGTTTTCAGGAATAGGAGTGTGTTCATGAACACATGCATCTTGCTTGCCGGTGGAACGGGCACCAGGACGGGGCTTGATATTCCCAAGCAGTTCGTGACCATTGAGGGAAAACCGGTTTTTTGTTATTCGGCCGAAACCGCAAACCGTTGTCGTGAGATAGATGCAATCATCATCGTGACAATCGGGACATGGAAGGATTTCGTGCGCCAATGGGTTGAAAAGCTCAACATCGGCAAGGTGAAGCATATCGTCAGTGAAGGTGTGTCGCGGCAGCATTCGATATTGAACGGGCTTGTCAAGGCACGGGAATTCATGACTGATTCCGATATTGTCATGATTCACTACGCTGCAAGGCCGCTGGCCAGTGAGAGATTGTTCAGGGAAGCCATCGAAACAGCTTCTGCCAAGGGTTCCGCCCTCCCTGTCCAGCAAATCAATGATTCAGTATATTACTGTGAAGATGGGGAATTTGCATCTGGCACAATGCCAAAATCCGCTCTATACATGGGTCAGACTCCTGTCTGCTTCGTATTTGGCCAGTATTATCAAATCAACACCACGTCAACGGATTCAGAATTGATGAAGTCTTCCGGAAGCTGCACCCTCCTGTTCAACAAAGGCATGAGGGTCGCAATCTTCAATGGTGATCCTGAGGCATTCAAGATCACGTCAAAGGAAGACCTCAATAAGTTTGAAGCACATATGAGACAGAATCCCGCTGGAAATCGCTGATTACCCGGCATATTCCGAAATAATCCATTTTGCGGCTTCATGTCGAATATGATAGAAAAGCGGATGAAACAGCTTGTCGCAGAAAACTGTTTCATCCGCTTTATCATCGATAGGAATGATGAGCTTCATTGGCTTACTCCGCAAGCATTATTTTTTCCCCCCCTGTCCATTCCGATACGTCAGTTTCCAGATATATGTAGTTTCCGACAATTTTCTCAATCCTTGCCTGTTCTTTGTTTGTCGCTATGATTACATCGTTTATTTTACACTGAGAGGGATTCGTCACAAATATCTGCTTGCTGTTGGCCCAGGTACCAATCACATCGGCATATGTTCTTGCAGCAACAGGCGGCTTGATGGCCGTGATTCCCAGACAGGCAATTGCCTGGCCGCCGAGCCATGGTGTTACGTCCGTCGCCAGGTAAATGTAGTTGCCTGCCGCCTTCAATATGACCGATTTTTTCCCGTTTGGCGTCTTGATGAGGTCACCTGCGGTACATTGCTTTGCATTCGTCACATAAATCTGTTTCGGGTACGCAAAGGTGCCTATGACATTCACATACTTTTTAGAGCGAATAACTACCGGGGTCGGCTCGATAACCGGAGCGGAAGCCGGAACCAGAGAAGAGGCTATGACCTGGATTGGCACCAATGGAGCAGAAGAAGATATGGCTTCCAGCAGCCTCCTGAGGACAACAATACCTTCTGCCCTGGTAGCATTGCCTTCAGGCACCAGCCTGGAGTCGGAACGTCCTTTTAGAAATCCATACTTGACGGAGATTGCCATCGATTCGCGGGATGATGCAAGCACATCTTTCAGATCGGCAAACGTCTTCAACTGCGTCAGGATTTGTGATTCCGACAGGGCTCCTTGTCCTTTCATCAGTTTTAAAGTACGCGAAATGAAATCTGAAATCTCTCAGCAACCCATTGTCATATGCGATTTCGATTTCGGCAGCATACCACATTGATTTGGAGACATCCCTGAACTTTGACGCGGTCGTCTTGTTTTCCTTCCATTCCAGCATGCGGACCAGCAATGCGGTGAACTGGCCGCGCGTGATGGTTCCATCCGCATTGAACCGGTTCCCGCCCAGGCCTTTTGCGACTCCGATTGAACTCATCAGTTCAATATCGTCTTTGGCCCAATGCTTGCCGATATCGACAAAGGTCTTTTCCAGTTTCATCAGGGCAAAACTGCCCGTTCGATATGTGCTGAAAGCAAATGTCTTCGTCTTGGAGCTTATGGACCCGCCCACCAAAAGCCATTGATTGGCGACGCCCTGATATGCATATGCGCCAACCTTCCTGCTTCCGATACCGGATAAGCCAGTATC
>CAZFWQ010000225.1:0-6474 GCA_964522755.1 uncultured Oscillospiraceae bacterium
CGGAAAGAAACTGGGCTTTGATGCCTTTTCCTTTGAAAACACAATCATGTGGGGTGATAAGATCCACGAGGACACAATCAGCGCCGCCCGCTCGCCCGAACCGCTTGGTGAGGAATTCTTCGCCCATTTCCATGGCGAGCATGAGCAGCTGATGGATATCATCAACTCGACGGAACGCGATCTGCGGGGCATATACTACATGAACGTGCAGAATAACGGCGCCATACCCAACCTTCCGCCATGGGCCGTATTGGAAATGCCGGTCGTGGCATCGGCCTCCGGTCCGCTGCCTGTATTCCTTGACAAGTTTCCCGACGTGCTGGCCGGGTTCACGATGCGTTTCCTCTCCTGCATAGAGATTGCAGTGGAAGCAGCGTTGAAAGGGGATCGCGGGCTGATGGAGGAAGCAATCCTGTCCGGCGGGTATGTTTCAGACAGGGTCGCCGTTCATAACATGGTGGAAGAGATGCTTCTGGCTCATAAGCAATACTTGCCTCAGTTCTAACTCCAAAGCTATGCCGATTGATCAGGCGACAGGTTTGTTTGGAACGTGAGTCGGAACATGAGCTGGAAAGTGAACTTGGTGATGAACCATAGGGTGGACCCGGAAGGGAAGCCAGAAAGAGAGGATCGCATGTATCATTCCCATAGCGAGATATTCCAACAGGGGGCGTCATTGAAGCAGACGCATGCAGCAATATCCGCTCAAGCAGATGTTTTCATCGGGATGCTTGACGAGGCGCGTGCCGGTGAGATCGTGATCCTGGCCTGCGGATCAAGCTACTGGCTGTCCATGTCCGCCTGCATGACGATCAGGGAGAAAACCGGAATCCGCTGCACCGCCGTGAAGAGCGGTGATGTCATCATGAATCCGGAATACTATCTCAGCGCTTACAAAAATCCGATGGTGCTGGCTCCGTCCCGATCGGGAAACACCTCGGAAACACTTCAGGCGGTACAGCTTTTCAAGGATTGCTATGGAAGCAGGGTGCTGGGTGTGGTCGAATACCCGGATGCGCGGATACTCCCCTTGTGTGATGCCTGCATCCAGCTTCCATGGGCGAGGGAGACCAGCGTATGCCAGACCCGATCCTTCAGCAACCTGTATTACGCCTTGGTGCTCATGGCGGCCATTGCCGGCAGGGATGAGGCACTGGAGAAGGATCTGCTTCAATATGCGCAAGAAGCGGATGGACTTGCCGACCGGATGGAACCACGGATACGGGAATGGGTCTGTTCGTTTCCGGGGTGGACCCATATGGTTGGCCTTGGCAACGGGAAACAGTATGGCGTATGTGTGGAAGGCGTGTACATCGGCATAGAAATGGCGCAGCTGCCCGGCAATTACTATGGCGTACTCGAATATCGCCACGGCCCCATCGTGACAGCCGGGGACCATGTTCTGACAATCATCCTCAGTGGCGGCAACGGACGGGAGCTTGAAGAAAAGATGGCTTCCGAAATCCGTCTCAAGGGTGCCAAAGTCATTTCAATCAGCGATGAAGCGAAACTGGCCAACACGGATGACGGGTTTGTGATGGGCCGAAAAGCATCCCCCGAGGTGATTGCACTGTATGGCGTGATGGTGATGCAAGGCTTCGCGTTTTGGAAGGCTGTTGAACTTGGGGTCGACCCGGACAATCCGAAAGACCTCGTGCCATTCATCACCCTGTAGGTGGCGGAACTGGCTGGTTGCACGCATCCCTCCAGTCTCTGACGTCGGTTGTTTGAAATGTAGCGAGAGAAAGGCGGCTGCCGCATGGACCTGACCATCACCCCGGTGGAACGAAACCACTTGCGGGAACTGGCGAAAAGACAGCTGGAGTATTCCGCGCTCCCCATCATGAAGGAACGGGAGATGAATTGGTACCGTCACAACGACCTGAAGGCTGATGTACCGATGATCAGCTTTGAGACGTGGACGTTTGAAGAGGAAATACTGCCCGTTCTCCAATGTGTTTCACCCGCGGCCAGAAGTATTGAACGGCAAATCCTGAGGGAGAACCTGAATCATGAACAAATTGGAGACGACAAGGTAGTCGCACCCTATTTTCGCGTTCACTGGAAGACGGATATCCGGATCTTCGACCTGCGCGTCAAAAAATCTTTTGCGAAAGACGCAAAGGGTCGGAGCATCGGGTATCACAACGAGTATCCCGTTCAGGACCTGGAAAGGGACTTGCCCTTGCTGAAACCTACCTCCAGAGAGGTGGACCGTGAGGGGACCCATCGCTGGAAAGCGTTTGCGGAGGATGTGCTGGGAGATGTCCTCCCGGTGAAGATGAGTGCGGTCCCGATGGGTTTCAGCATCACGGAACAGGCACTCGAACTGATGGGCATGGAAGCCTTCATGGTTGCCATGATGGATGAACCGCAACTTGTGCATGAATTGTTGGGTAGAATCTCCGAAGATTTGATGGAGACGATTCGTTGGTATGCACGTGAAGGCCTTTTACTGGCGAACAATGGGAATGACCTACTTTGGCAGGGTTCAGCGGGGTTCTCGCATGATCTTCCGGGGACGAGTGGCTTTGAGGGGACTCCTGTCACGTCACGGGATTTATGGGGTTACATTGATGTCGAGATCATTGGGCTTTCTCCCGCCATGTTCGGTGAATTCCTTTTCCCCCATTATCTGAAAGCATCTCAATTGTTTGGACTCATCTCCTACGGCTGTTGCGAAACAATGCATCCTTTCTGGGTGGATCATATCAGTAAAATCAAGAATCTGAGGAAGATATCCATCGCATCCTGGACAGATGAACGCTTCATGGGAGAAGCTTTGAAGGGCAAAGGCATTATCTATCACAGAAAACCGAGTGCCAATTTCATGGGAATCACGCAAGACTTTGATGAGGAGGGGTTCCGGAAGGATATCCTCAATACACTGTCATGTGCTGGAGGGAATAAACTTGAGTTCTCATTCAGAGATGTCTACACATTGAGCGGTGACAACGGGAAACCAAGGAAGGCTGTGAAAATCCTGCGTCAGCTGATTGAGAATAATTGGAAATGAAAGAGAAAGATCCGTCTTAATGGTGTCGCCGGGTGCTTTCATTGGTGGAAGTGTTTCACCGCACATCAAGAGAAGCCATTAAGAATACCCCTGTCTGAGGCAGTGGTGAGGTATACATAAAGTGTATACTTACAGACAGAGCCGAATCGTCCGCACCATATTTACAAATGCACTTCCATTCATCGTCCTTCATCAAGCATCTTCAGCACCCAGTTCGCAAAGGCACTGAACATGTGATTTCCACACGGGAATCACTTGTTCAGTGTCTTTTTTAGGATTCCAGGCGGATGGCTCTCCAAATGGGATCTGAATCGTGATAGTCATAATCGGACAGGATATTTTGCACAATGGATGGGTATATTTTAAATACAACACTACATCGTATGAACGTCGCATGAAAAAGATTCCATATGGGTTTTTGGAGTTGGCAAAGAATGATTATGCCGTCCAGGAAAGGATTGCTCCATGAGCAGTGAGAAAACAACCAGCGGGAAGGCAGCGACAAATTTCCGGTTGTTCTTGAAAGATACGATTCGCAAGGAAGTGAACTTTTCCTTGACGGATCAAAGTCGGGGAATCAAAGCCCCGGCAGTCGAAAAGCCATGTGCGCCCGATGCCCGCCGGATTGACTTGATCAAGCCGGGTGCCTGGCAGATACCGGCCTGCGATTTGGAAACCGCGATCGGCAACAGACGCAGCCACCGGAGCTTTACGCCGGAATCCCTGTCACTTGACGAACTTGCGTTCTTGCTTTGGGCCACTCAGGGTATGCGCAGCCCGCTCAAGGCCGGAAGCAATTTGAGGACCGTGCCTTCGGCCGGTTGCCGTCATGCCTTTGAGACCTATATTGTGGCCCTGAATGTCATGGGACTGGAAAGTGGAGTCTATCGCTACCTGCCGACAACGCACCAGCTTCTCTTTGAGTTTTCCGAGGAACAGCTTCCAGCCAGGATGACAGAGGCAGCCTTTCACCAGCAATTCTGCGGGTCGTCAGCGGTGGTTTTTGTTTGGACGGCCTTGCCATACCGTACAGAATGGCGTTACGGCCCGGCGTCCTATAAAGTGATCGCCATTGATGCAGGCCACGTCTGCCAAAACCTTTACCTGGCTTGCGAAGCGATTGAGGCCGGCACCTGCGCGGTTGCGGCCTACGACCAGGAAGCGATGGATCATCTGCTCAAACTTGATGGAGATCAGGAATTCACGGTTTACCTGGCACCGGTTGGGAAAGTGAAATCCTCATGAATGCAGTGATGATTTCATAACCAAACAAAATGAAAAGGGAGGAAATCAAAGAGAACGAGAGCGTATAAAGGGAGGGATTTCATGAAGGAACATAGTTATACGTCGTTGGATAAACGTTTATATACATATAGCAGCCCTCAACAACTTGCGAATCCGGAAATGGTCATTTATAACGAGACATTAGGGACATCTCTGGGTCTTGATCATTTAAAAGACAAGCCCGTTGCGCTTGCTGCCATTTTCTCGGGACAGCAGTCTTTCGAGGAGATGAGACCAATCGCTCAGGCATATGCGGGCCATCAGTTCGGACATTTTTCCATGCTGGGGGATGGACGGGCTCATTTGATTGGTGAAATGAAAACACCTTCCGGTCAACTCGTCGATTGCATGCTAAAAGGGAGTGGACAGACAGATTATTCCAGAAGAGGGGATGGTTTGGCTGCACTTGGCCCCATGTTGCGGGAATATGTCATCAGTGAAGCGATGGCTGGACTATTGATTCCAACCTCGCGGAGTCTTGCAGTTGTTGCGACAAATGAGAGGGTGTATCGCGAAAAGCCTTTGGCAGGCGCTGTTCTGACGCGTATTGCATCAAGTCATGTCAGAGTCGGGACCTTTCAATATGTGGCCACGATGCAGGATAGAGATGCACTGAAAAGTCTGGCTGATTATGCGATTCATCGTCATTACCGTGATGAAGTGGAAAGTGAACTTGCAAATGGGACAGAGGCATCAAAGTATCGGCTGTTTTTCCAAGCAGTGTCAAGACGACAAGCTCAGCTCATTGCAAAATGGCAATCGGTTGGATTCATTCATGGGGTCATGAATACGGATAACATGCTGGTCAGTGGTGAGACCATGGATTATGGTCCTTGCGCGTTCATGAATGCATATCATCCGCAAACCGTCTTTAGCTCCATCGATACAAATGGCCGGTATGCCTATGGCAATCAACCTTATATTGGCAAATGGAATCTTGCCAGGTTGGCAGAGGCTCTTTTACCGATCATTGATGAGGACAAAACGAAAGCGCTCGAAGAGGTAAATCGCGTATTGGATGAGTATGAAGAAGTTTTTTCGACAGCTTATGTTAGTATCATGGCTGCAAAGCTTGGATTTGGTGAAGTGGAAGAAGGGGATCGTGAGTTGATTCAGATCCTGCTGCAGTGGATGGAGCAGTATCAAGCTGATTTTACAGAGACCTTCATCAGACTCACCCTGCGAGATGTGGAGTCGCTTCCTTTTGCGGCGTTGCCTGCGTTTGCTGCCTGGTATGACGAAATCTCCGCACGTCAGCGAAAGGCTCATGCAGATTTCAGAGAGGTCGAAAAAGAAATGAAACGAACCAACCCAGCGTTTATTCCTCGCAACCACCTGGTCGAATCGGTGTTGCTGCAGGCCACCGAAAAGGCATCGCTGACAGAATTTCATCATTTGCTTGAGCTGATTCAAGATCCATTTGCCTATACAGAGGAACAGCTGACATTTGTGCCGCCAACATTGGAATTTGATAAGGACTATAAGACGTATTGTGGTACCTGATAGGTGCCTGGGACTTGAAACATCCGTTGAAAGTCTGTGGATAGGGTGTCTGTTTTGCGTACTGACAGACCGAGCCGCATTGTCCGCACCATCTGGAGGCATCCAGGCTCAGCAGTACCTCCCGGCAAGAAGCCAGACGGTCCATCAGCTCCTCGATGGAGGAGTAAACAGGGTGACTGGATTCCGTGATGATGATATCTGCAGCAAGTCGCCTTTTCTATTACTCTGTTTGATAGATCTGAACGAGACCATCAACACAGGAACAGCTTGACATTTCTTCAACACCACAATATAATACAAATGATAATCAGTATCAAATATTGCCATCTCATCAGCCAAGAAAGTGATAAGGGATAAGGGATAAGGGATTAGGCATTCTTTATGATGGTGACAAGAAATGCACTTTATGAAAATGGGAGTGATGTTTTGAGATTGGATGATTTGGAAATCGGAATAAAATCCAAGATTATTGCAGTGCACGGGCAAGGTCCTCTTCGCAACCGACTTCTCGACATGGGCCTGACGCCAAAAACCGAAGTGATGATTCAACGGGTCGCCCCGATGGGAGATCCGATCGGTCTGAAGCTGAGGGGCTATGAACTTACACTCCGACTTGATGACGTGAGAAACATAGAGGTCGAAGATATCGCATGATGAGATTTGCGCTTGTT
>CAZFWQ010000226.1:0-6388 GCA_964522755.1 uncultured Oscillospiraceae bacterium
CCTGGCTGATGGCGCTGACCCGGACCGAATGCAGCTGTTCCCAGTTAGATTTTTCATATAGCGTGCTCAGGGTCAGGTCGATTGCCTTGCTTCTGATGGCGGCGCTTCCCCGGTGTTTGTTCCTGTACATCCGGTCTTCGGCGTTTTTGACGATATCCTGAATGTTTTCATCCCTATTGGTTTTGGTATCAGATCCGAAGGAAATGGAAAGATCCAGATTGCACACTTTTTCCAGGCTTGACAAGTCCGTGATGCGCTTCAATATGGACTCCGCTTCATGTACTGCCGTGTTCGGCAGCAGGATGACAAATTCATCCCCGCCAAGCCTGGCGATGATATCGTCGTTCCGGCACCCTTTCCTGATCACTTCGGCTGCTTTAATCAACAATTCGTCACCCATGGCGTGCCCAAAGGAATCGTTGACAAGTTTCATCCCGTTTACATCTCCCATGATGATGCTGATGGGAAGGCTTCTTTCCGTGTCGAGCCTGTGCAGCTCCTCCTCATGGAATCTGCGGTTGTAAAGCCCCGTGAGATGGTCATGATAACTCAGATAGATGATTTGGCTGTCCCTGTCCTTTTGCAGCGTGATGTCGATATCGTTGCCATGGTATCCTTTCAGCGTCCCGGCATCCCTCAGGAGCGGGATGCCGCTGGTGGAAAGCCAGACTATTCGTCCGTCCTTTGTCTGCGCTATGTTTTCAAGATTCTGAAATCGTTCTTTTCGACTGAACGCGTCCAAAGCAGCGTCCTTGAAAGCAGCACGGTCCTTTTCAGGACAAAGGTCAAAAAAATGCATCCTGCCTACCAGTTCGTCCGCGCGGTAATCCAAAACCGTCTCGACAAAAGAATCTGCAAACGTATAGAGGCCCAACTCGTCCACTTCCCAATTGAAAGTCCGGTTCTGCTCACCCAGCTGCTGGTATCGGACCAGGATTTCGTCCAGTTTTTCCTTTGCCTGCTTGGATTCGGTAATATCCCTGATGATTCCCCAGATTCCGATGATTTCACCGTCATCGCCATACAGCGGATATCTAAAAGATGAGGTCCATGCCTTGCTCCCGTCGGGCATATCCTGCATTTCAACCAGGTCTTCGGCCGGATTTCCGGTTTCGATGATCGACTTATCGATTTTGCTGGTGTTCTGTGCGTCGAAACAGGTCGGATAGTCAAAATCGGTTTTCCCTGTTGCTTCAGATGGGTCGGACGCGCCAAGCCATTGCGCCATCGCTTGATTGACAAAGGCAAAGTGCAAATCCTTGCTTTTAACAAAAAGAGGCAGTATGGATCGACCTATCATGTTCTGAAACATGGAATGCTCGGAAATGGAAGGAATCATGGCATTGTCACCTTTCACGCATGGAGATATGTCGTCAAACCTGTGGGGAACGAATGAGCGTTCCTTTCCATGCAGCCCATAATCCGGAAGAGACACGGCACGGACTTATCTGATTTCTGTTTATATCCAGTTTGAAGAGTTTTGAAACTTGCCCTGTGAAATATCGGATAACGGTTTTGGGCCTTGGCCGCTCCATGCTATAATGTAACCGCATGAATAAACGGGTCCGGACAGGTTTGTGCCGCCGGTTCCCGGTTGGTGCCGCCGGTTCCTGGTTTGTGCCGCCGGTTCCCGGTTGGTGCCGCAGGTTCCGGGCAGATGTCGGTCAGGAGGAATCATGGGTGTTCGCAGATTATATGTTGAGAAGAAGCCGGGCTTCGATGTGGAATCGCGCGGCCTGTACGCGGAACTGACCGGGAACCTCGGCATTTCCGGATTGCTGGGCGTGCGCATCCTGCAGCGGTATGATACGGAGGGCATTCCTCCCGATGATTATGAAAAAGCCAGGGTAATCGTATTTTCCGAACCGCCGGTTGATGAAATCCACGACGGGGAATTCCCGGTCTCTGAAGATGAAACGGCATTCGCCATTGCCTTCCTGCCCGGACAGTATGACCAGCGGGCAGACTCGGCCGCCCAATGCCTGCAGCTGATCAGCCTGGGGGAGAGGCCCAGTGTCAGTGTGGCGCGCATCATCGTGCTGCGCGGCACGTTATCCCTGGCGGATATGGAGCGCATCCGGCAGCACGTGATCAATCCCGTTGAAACGCATCAGGTTTCGATGGAAAAACCAGCCACCCTGCAAACGGTCTATCCTGTTCCTGCGGACGTGGCCGTCATGCATGGATTCTGTGAATGGGACGCCGGGAGCCTGCAGGTGTTTGCCGGTGAAATGGGCTTTGCCATGTCTCTTGAGGATCTTGTTTTCTGCCAGGCTAATTTCAAGTCGGGAGAGAAGCGGGATCCCACGATCACGGAATTGCGCATGATAGACACCTACTGGTCGGATCACTGCAGGCATACCACTTTTTTGACTGAAATCGACAGCGTTTCCTTTTCCGACGGTCCCGTGGGCTCCCGGATTGAGGAAGTCTGGAATCTTTATCTTCGGACGCGCGTAGAGGTGCATGCCGGAAAGCAGAAGGCATGCTGCCTCATGGATATTGCCACCCTTGGCATGAAAGCCCTGCGCAGGAACGGCATCCTTGACAACCTGGACGAATCGGAGGAGATCAACGCCTGCAGCATTGTCGTCGAGGCGGACATCGACGGCCTTTCCGAAGAATGGCTTGTCATGTTCAAGAACGAGACCCACAACCACCCTACTGAAATCGAACCGTTCGGCGGGGCGGCCACTTGTCTGGGAGGGGCCATCCGGGATCCGCTTTCGGGCAGGTCCTATGTCTACCAGGCCATGCGCGTGACGGGAAGCGGAGACCCCACCCAGCCGTTCTCCACAACCCTGCCCGGGAAATTGCCGCAGCGCGTCATTTCAACTTCGGCGGCACACGGATACAGTTCCTATGGCAACCAGATCGGGCTTGCCACGGGGCTTGTGTCCGAGATATATCATCCGGGTTATGTGGCAAAGCGCATGGAAATCGGCGCAGTCGTAGGTGCCGCGCCCAGAGTCAACATTGTCCGCCAAAGACCCGTTGATGGGGATATCGTCATCCTGCTTGGCGGCCGTACCGGCCGTGACGGCTGCGGCGGCGCCACCGGATCGTCAAAGGAGCATACGGAGGAATCCCTTGCGACTTGCGGGGCTGAGGTCCAGAAGGGAAACCCGCCGACGGAACGCAAGATCCAGCGCCTTTTCCGGGACCCGGAAGTGACCCGCCTCATCAAGCGCTGCAACGATTTCGGGGCGGGAGGCGTTTCCGTGGCCATCGGCGAACTGGCGGACGGATTGGATATCAACCTGGATGCGGTTCCCAAGAAATACGAAGGGCTTGACGGCACCGAATTGGCCATTTCGGAATCACAGGAACGAATGGCCGTCGTCGTTTCGTCAGACAATGCGGCGAAATTCGAGGAGGCTGCCCGCCGGGAAAACCTTGAAACGGCCAAGGTCGCCGTGGTCACGTCGGAGAATCGCCTCCGGATGTGGTGGCGTGGCAGGATCATCGTTGATTTGAGCAGGGATTTCCTGGATACCAACGGCGTCAGCCAACATGTCACGGTTGTTGTCGGTGAGCCCGATGCGGGACGATCTCCATTTGCCATGGCGTCCGATGATGGAGTAACCGCACATGCGACGCCCAAAGACGCGATGCATAAAGATGCGATGCCCAATGATGAGATATACGGCCGCGGGGATCTTGGGTCTCGGTGGAAAGCCAACCTGGCCAGGCTGAACGTATGCAGCCAGAAAGGCCTCGCGGAACGTTTCGACAGCACCATCGGGTCCGGCACCGTCCTGATGCCGTTCGGCGGACTTCACCAGATGACGCCGCCGGAAGGAATGATTGCCAAGCTCCCTGTCCTCAGCGGGCAAACCAATACGGGAACCGTCATGTCTTTTGGTTTCAATCCGGACATTTCATCATGGAGCCCATTCCACGGCGCGGCCTTTTCCGTGCTGGAGTCCGTCGCCAGGCTTGTTGCCTGCGGGGGAGACCCTCATCAGGCACGCCTGACGCTCAAGGAATACTTCGAGAAACCGGGCAAGGACCCGGCTCGCTGGGGCAAACCGCTCAGTGCGCTGCTGGGTGCCTTCTGGGCACAGCTCTCGCTCGGAGTGGCCGCCATCGGCGGCAAGGACAGCATGTCGGGAACCTTCAGGGACATGAGCGTTCCCCCGACCCTCGTTTCCTTCGCGCTGGCTCCCATGGACATCCGCATGGCCGTATCACCCGAATTCAAGCGGTCGGGCAGCGCCGTTGTGCTTCTGCCGGTGCCGAAGGACAATGTCGGCCTGCCTGACATGCAGGCCACAATGGCGGCTTTTTGCGCCGTTCATCGCGCCATGGCCGACGGACATGTGCTGGCCGCGTCGACCGTCCGGTTCGGAGGCGTCGCAGGCGCAGTCTCAGTCATGACTTTCGGCAACAGGATCGGTCTCCGGCTGCAGGATTCGATATCGGAAACCCGCCTGTTCTGCCTGGACCCCGGGGCTCTCATCCTGGAACTGCCGGCAGGAGCCAAGCCGGATGAAGTGCTGAAGGGAATCCGTCATATCCTGCTGGGTGAGACGCTGAACGAGGCTGTTCTGGAAATCGGGAACCTGCGGATGTCGCTCACGGAGTTGGAAAACGTATGGACTGATACCCTTGAGCAGATCTATCCGACCAGGGACAGTCAGGATGCGGACCCTGTGAAGCCCGTGCTCCATTCCGGCAGGCCGACGGCCAGGCGCTCCACTGCGTCGGTGGCACGTCCGCGCGTGCTCATACCGGTCTTCCCCGGAACCAATTGCGAATATGACACGGCCCGCGCGTTTGCCCTGGCCGGGGCAATCCCGGACGTTTATGTCATGGGGAACCTGTCCGCCAGGGAAATCGACGCTTCAGTCCATGAAATGGAAAAGCGTATCAGAAACAGCCAGATGGTCATGCTGCCGGGCGGTTTTTCCGCCGGAGACGAACCGGAAGGCTCGGGAAAGTTCATTGCCACCGTATTGCGGAATCCTTGGCTGACCGAGGCCATCACGGACCTGCTTCAACATCGCGGCGGCCTGATGATGGGCATCTGCAACGGATTTCAGGCGCTTGTGAAACTGGGGCTGCTGCCATACGGGGAGATCCGCCCGCTAACGGAGCACTGCCCGACCCTTACGTTCAACCGTATCGGCCGGCATGTCTCCCGCCTTGTCTGCACGCGGAACACCTCCGCACTGTCACCGTGGATGATGATGGAACAGCCGGGAGACACGCACACCGTAGCCGTATCCCACGGAGAAGGCAGGTTTGTGGCCGAACCTGCAGTTCTTGCTGCGCTTGAGGCGGCAGGCCAGATTTCCACACAATATGTGGACCTGTCCGGCAACCCGTCCATGGATGTCCGTTTTAATCCGAACGGTTCGGTTTGGGCCATCGAGGGAATTACAAGCGCGGACGGCAGGATTATTGGTAAAATGGGACATTCCGAACGATATACTGTCGGAGCGTACAGCAATGTACCAGGCTTCTATGAATCAAGGCTATTTGAAGGCGGCGTGGCCTGGTTCCGCTAATCTTTGATCATGCTTTTCTGAAACAACCGTCAGGCGTGCTTTGCTGAAACGGCCATCAGGCATGCGTCGCTGAAACAGCATCAGGGGTGCTTTGCAGAATCTGCCATTGGACAGGTTCTGACAAAGGGGACCATCAGTCATGAACCACTGAGGTCTCGGGACCATCAGTCATGAACCACTGAGGTCTCATCGGATTCTGATGCCGAATATTTTCTTCGCATAGGATCCCACGACTATCATGTCGTTGTAAACGGCAGGGGACGATTCGACGTTGCCTTCCAGGGAAATCACATCCAGATCCAAACCCGTCCTGGGATCGAACAGGTGCATGTGGCCGCCGAAGTCGCAGACAATGCCGTATGTCTTGCCGTCATCCGACTTGATGTCTACCGGGGAACTCCAGCTGTATGAATCCATCTCGCGTTTCCAGACCGTTGTGCCGGTCTTCTTGTCAAGAGCGATGAGCAGCCCTGAATTGGCGTTTTTCGTAAGCGCGACATTGAAAATGACCAGGTCCGAGATGTCGTCCTTGCCGATGAGCGGCGTGGCAAGTGCGCCACCGTTGATGTAGGTCTGATAGATGCACGGGATGCTGACATTCCAGACCAGTTCGCCTGTCAGCGCATTGAATTTCCGGAGATTGCAGGGGGCCGTGCCGGATCCTTTCGACTTCAGGCGCTTGTCGATTTCATTGGCTGTGTAGACGAAAACACCGTTCGGCTCTTCGCTTACGGTAGTGCTCACATCGGTATCATCACCGAGGTTCGCCATCCACACCGGTTCAAATGTGTTGATGTCGACGCACTGCAGGGTGCCGCCGTTGTCGGCGAAGTACAGGAGGTTGCGGTAGGCTGCGGGGCTGTTCTCAGTACCCA
>CAZFWQ010000227.1:0-6326 GCA_964522755.1 uncultured Oscillospiraceae bacterium
CCCGCGGAGCGGGTCCGGGAACTCCGGAACCATTTGAAGGAAAGAGGCATCAATTACCTGCTGAATGTGGGCCCGGACTATCTTGGACGGATTCCTGCGCCAGCCGTGGAGATACTTCAGGCGGCAGCCGATTGAGTTGGCTGAAGCATGTAAAGCCGCTGAGCCACTTCATATGAATGATGCCGCCTCCTCAGGGAACTCCTGAAGAGTTCATGGAATTTGCCATGAAAATGGCACGTGAAATTTTGCCGCAGTGATGGAGATAATACCATGCATGATTATCTGAAGGATACCATTGACCGGCTAACCCGTCACTTCTCCCATGACCAGCGATGTGTTGGCGTATTGCTCCATGGTTCCGGCGCGCAAGGCACCGATGACATATACTCTGACATCGACCTCGCCATTGTGGTGGATGAAAAGGATTATGTCGCTGTCAGAGATGGCCTGAAGGATCTCTGTTCTTCCATATGCGGTCAAATCAGGCTTTGGTATCCGGAAGGTGACCAGCAGGATTGCGTGAATTATGCCTTTCTCTTTGAGGCCGAGGATAGCAAGTTCCTGTGCGATCTGGCTATCTTCACTTTGTCAGCCTACTCCAGCAAACCTTATGACCATACCGAAAAGGTTCTTTTTGATCGTGACAATGCTTTGATGTTGATTCGTGGCGGACAACCCCGATTGGAGATGCACGCTGATATCATACCGGGCATTGTTGAGGTCTACTGGCTTTATGCATATCTAAATGGCAAATATTACCAGCGCAATGACTTATATAAGTCAATCTATATCCTGCAGACCCTCTTCAATCACCATATGCAGCTGCTCGGCGTGCTTCACCCCGGTACGGGCTGGTGCTGGTGGCCAACAGATATCAAGAAGCTTCCGGAAGGCCACCAGCAAGTTATGCTTTCCTATATGCAATGCATGGGTATGCGGAACATCCCATCCATCATGAAGAATACCCTCGATCAATTCTCAAGTGATGCCAGAGACATATGTCGAAAAAACGGGCTGACATATCCTGACGAATTAGAAACCTATGTTCGTGCGCATTTGACCGAGATGAACGTGCTTGGATAACGATAAGTGAGAATATATGCAGGTTTTTTCAATTGAAACAATGCAGGATTTGATTATTGGAGGACATGATCATGTACAGCGACAAGTACCTTGCGCTCAAGGGACTGGCTCCCGGGCGAATCCCCCACTGGGAGCACTGGTCCAATCCGGATGCGGAAACGTACTTGACCGGCATCAATTACTATGCGCATCCGAGACAATGCCGGCTTCGCATGAACGAACTGTATCCCGAACTGGAACTCGGCGTGCCTGATTCAGATGAGCCACTTCCAAGGCCTGAAGCGATTCTCAGGGGATCCACCTCCCATTCGGACAGTCAGGGACACCATGCGGTTCGCTGGGGAGAGGGCCTGACCGGGTACTGGGACCATGGCGCGAAATTCAAGACCATTGAAGACGTTTTGTCGTTCTCTCCGCTGGCGCAGGGAGATTTCACGGGCATGGTCATCAACGAAGGGTACGACTACAGGGATGAGGAAGGCCTCTACAGGCTGTTCCGCGCCAGATTTCCCGAGGAATGGGGCGACAGGGCTCCGGACGGATCGACGGCCATGGTCGGTTTCTACAACACCATGTTCATGTGGCCGCTCCTGACATTCGGCTATCAGCTTTTTCTCGAAAGTTGCCTGGAAGAAGGATTCGATCGGATCATGGCGGAATTCGCGGAAATCAACAGGAGGGTATTCAGGGTTTTTGCACGGCTTCCCGTGAATTTCGTCGTCTGCCATGACGATATCGTCACTTCGCGCGGCCCGGTCTGTTCTCCGGAATGGATGAACAAGTACATTTTCCCTTGCTATGAAGAACAGTGGGCGATTGTCAAAGCGGCGGGCAAACAGGTGATCTTCATGGCGGACGGATGCATGGACGCTTTTGCGGACGACGTGATGGCCTGTGGCGCGAGCGGCATCATCAGCGAGCCGATGACGGATTATAAGGCCATCGCCCGTAGGCACAAGGACTGTTTTCTTGCAGGTGAGGGCGACAACCGGCTCCTTTCGCGGAACAATCCGGAGGAAATCCGGGCCATGGTGGACAGCATGGCCGACACGGCCCGAATGTCCGGCGGTTACATGATGTGCATCGGAAACCACATTCCATGGAACGTGCCGCCTGAGGCGATCAAGCTGTACCTGGACTATTCGCGAGAAGCAGCGCGGCGGTGAGTGATCGGAATCGGAATGATATGGCAATGAGGGAATCGGAATGATATGGCAATGAGGGAATCTGAACGATATTCCATTGAAGGAAAAGAAAGGGTGTCTCAAATTGAATAAGACAGATCGAATCAAGGAAGCGCTGAGACATGAGAACACTGGATATGTCCCTTATGCCATCAATTTCACCAAAGAGGCCATGGATCTATACGGCGAGCGAATCTTGCAGGATTATGCCGATAAACGGGTAAAAGCAGATTATAAGAGCGGCCTCTTGAATCTGAGCGAAGCCGTTTCCCTGGGGATAGGGAACCACATACTTTACGTCTATGCACCGTGGTGGAGCTGGCATGAGGTTCCGGAGTATTTCCTGTCCGATTTCGAGGCCCCCGGACATATGCCGGAAACTGTCGGATATGGCAGTTACGAGGAATTTTTCCGGAAAATCAAATACATCAAGGAACATTACGATGTGTATCTGTTGGCCACCATCTGGGGAAGCCATTGGGAGAAGGCATATTTTTGCCGGGGTATCGAGAACTTTCTTGGTGATATAGTTGGAAACCCCGACTGGGCTAAGGAATTGCTGGACTTGATCATCCGAAAAAACATTGTGATGATAGAGAATTTCATCAATGCAAAAGAAATCGATGGCGTTCTGCTTGGTTCCGACTGGGGTGCGCAGAACGATCTCATCATGTCGCCGACCTGCTGGAGGAATTTGATCAAGGACGGTGAACAACAGGAATATGATCTGATCAAAAAGCATGGGAAAGATGTTTTCGTCCATTCCTGCGGGGATGTCTTGAAAATTCTAGGTGACCTCGTTGAAATGGGTCTGGATGCGTTGAACCCTGTCCAGCCCGAATGCATGGACATTCATAGGCTCAAGGCGGAATACGGAGGCAAGCTGACCTACTTCGGAGCCATCAGCACGCAAAAAACGCTGCCATACGGAACTCCGGAAGAAGTCGTTCAGGAAACCGAGAGAGTGATTAGGGCATTGAGTGCCGGTGGTGGATACATCACTTCACCATCGCAGGAAATACAAACCGATGTCCCTTATGAAAATGTGAAAGCGCTCATAGATACAGCCATGAGATATGCCAAGGCCTCCCTGTGAATACGGACATTGCTTTGATTATTGGAAAATCACTCTGAATTCGTATATAATGCAATTGCGGTCAAGATTTATCACCTGCATGAAAGAGTGAAGAGTATGGTCTCAATTGAGACAGTGAAGAGGGAAATCGAAAAAATCGCGTCAACCTATGGTATTAAGAAGGCAAGTCTTTTTGGGTCATATGCTGATGGAACGGCGACCGAAAGAAGCGATTTGGATTTGCTTCTGGAGTTTGAAACCCAGTCTGTTTCGATTTTCAAACTTGCGGGGATAAGGCTGCAACTCGAAGAAGCAATCGGTAAAAGCGTGGATGTTGTTCATGGGCCTCTCCCGCAGAATTCTTTCCTTAGAATAGATAAACAGGTATCGCTTTATGAACAATAGGGATGAACAGATTTTAAGAAAGATCTTGGCCGAAATGGAATATATCAGCGATGTGATTCAAGAAAAAAGCTTCGTTGAATTCAATGGGAATGAGATGCTCAAGAGAGCCGTTGCGATGACGATTATCAACATTGGTGAACTTGTAAGGGTATTGTCCGATGAGATGAAACTGAAGTATCCAAGTATCCCATTCAAGGAGATCACAGCCACAAGAAATGTAACGGCTCATGGCTATCAGACGCTGAGGATGGATGATATTTGGGAAACAATCCATAAGGATATTCCTGAATTCTATTTGTTGATGAAGAAAATTGTCGATGACATGTCTGTATAAGCAACATGAGGACTGGTTTATGATCAACGGCAAGCACCTTGCGCGCAAGAGGGGGTCTCCGTTGAGAGTGCCGCTGCATACGGCATGCCTTCATTAGCGTCTATATTCCTTCAAAATCCTGAGGAGCATCAGAAAACACTGTTTTATAATCATACCTGCATTTGAAAGGAGATCATCATGAATTCGAGACAAATTGGAGAAAAGGCGCTTGAAGAGGGTGAAGGGATTTTGAGGCTGGCTCCAGCCTGGGTTCCACGTTCCTTCTGCAGGCCCGGAAAACGCATCAAGCTTCATCCGGACGATTATTATGCTCTGGGCCTAAGCCGCGGCGCCATTGATGAACGCTGGTTCGCATCGACGACCCACGCGGAGAATGGACCCGGCACGCCCGACGACGAAGGGCTGAGTTATGTTGTCGCTGATGAGACGGGCGGCCAGCGGGTATTGCTGCGCGACATGGTCGACGACCTGCATGGAGAAGTCATCGGAGACGATTTATGGAAAAAATACGGCCGTTGGCCGATGTTTTCAAAGTTTTTCGATAATCTGGGCCCGCTTCCCCATCACATTCACCACCGCAATGAACAGGCCCGCCTCGTAGGCGCTGAGGGCAAGCCGGAAATGTACTTTTTCCCTGCCCAGGTCAATGCGCACCCCGGTGAATTCGCCTTCACGTTTTTCGGCCTGAATCCCGGGACAACCCGTGAAGAGCTCAGGCAGGCCCTCATCCGCTTTACAAAAGGCGACAATGGCCTGCTGGGCTTGTCGAGGGCGTACAAACTCATGCTTGACACCGGCTGGGACGTGCCTCCGGGCGTGCTTCATGCGCCTGGCAGCCTCTGCACATATGAACCGCAGTTTTCGTCCGACGTCTATGCGATGTATCAGTCCGTCCTGCTCCATGAGCACGCGGTCCCTGAAAGCCTGTTATGGAAGAACTGCCCTCCGGACAGGATCGGAGATTTTGATTACCTTGTGGATATGCTCGATTGGGAACTGAATATCGATGCGAATTTTGCCTCAACCCGCTTCATGGCGCCGCAGCCATGCCTTTGCCGGGATGAAGTGGAAGAAGCAGGCTATCAGAAGGAATGGATTTGTTACAAGTGCGATGAGGTCAGTGCGCAGAGGCTGACGGTACTTCCCGGCCGACGCGCCGTCATCAGTGACGCGGCAGCGTACGGATTCATACTGCTCGAAGGGTTCGGCCGCTATGGGAAATGGGACATCGAAACACCGGTCATGATTCCTTTCGGCTCTTTGACAAATGATGAGTTTTTCGTCACGGAAGCAGCAGCCCGCAAGGGAGTCGTCGTTCAGAACCTGTCGAAAACGCAGCCGCTTGTCATGCTCAGGCACTTTTCCGAAAATCCTGACTTGCTGGCATGGAAGCGGAAGCTGATTGAAAACTGAAAAAACAGCCTGATCGAAAAATAAAAAACCCGGGGTGCTGCTGCCGTATCGGAGTTTGATGCTGCAACAGCGCCACAGGCAGAAGGTGGAGGAATTCAAATGATGGAGAAACATGTGCCGCTTTCGTTGAAAAGGCTGCATCGCCGGTATCCGGCTTCAAGGACGGCAAAGGATGGAATCGCAATCGAACTGGCCAGGGTCAATGGCCACAGGCGCCTGGTTGTCGTGGTGACGGGTGGAATTTTTCCACAAGGCCTCGAGGTGGAATCCGAACTGCAGCCTGCTCAGTGGCATGGCCGCTGGGATATTCCCGAGCATGACCGCGACAAAAAAACCAACGAAGGCGAGAGGGTGGGCGTGTGCCTGTTGTCCGCGCGCAATGCGGCGTGGATTCGCTCGCAATGGCCCGAACTGGGTCCCTGCACAAATCCCGGCATTCCGATCTCAATAGGGTTGGGAGACCGTCTGGGGAAAGCATCCGCCGGACATCTGAAAGCACTGGAAGGCATGTCGGTCTTTCCGGTTCTGGCACAGCAATCCATGCGCGAACTGAAATTGACCGGGCGAACTTATGAAGAAGTCCTCGACGCGGCCACCTGGGCTGTTTTTGAAACCGGTTGGCGGGACGGATACGGTGCGGACGGAGATCATCTGAAAACCGGGGAGGAGATAGCATATGCCCTCGGATGCGGATTCACGATGATCACCCTCGACTGTTCCGATCACATCGACAAGGCATTGGCGAGCCTTTCGGATGGTGAAATCCGGGATCGATACATGAAGTTGGGAGAAGGGGAAAGTGTTCTGTCTATCTATATACCTTCTTCCTGCC
>CAZFWQ010000228.1:0-6301 GCA_964522755.1 uncultured Oscillospiraceae bacterium
GGCGCTTAAGCCCGAGTTCTCAGCCAACACCTGCCAAGCCGGAATTCGCCGGTTGACATGCGTGCCGGATCTTTGCTATGATGTGACCAGGGTTCGCCGGGCAGGTCTTTCACAGGGCAGGCGTCGAACCGGCAGTGTCTTTCCGGGAGCCGGAAAGCGAGAGCAGATGAGATGAGATGAGAGGAGAACCACCATGAACAAACAGCACATTCCCTACAAGGTCTATCTTTCCGAGGACGAATTGCCCGAATCCTGGTACAATATCCGCGCAGACCTTCCAAATCTCAGCCCCTACCTTCATCCGGGAACCAAGCAGCCGGTCGTCCCGGGAGACATGACCCCCATTTTCCCCATGGCACTCATTGAACAGGAAATGACAGGCGAACGCTACATCCCGATTCCTGAAAAGGTTCGAGAGCTGTATCGTTCTTTTAGGCCGTCCCCGCTCTGTCGCGCCTACAATCTTGAAAAGGCGCTGGGTACGCCCGCACATATATATTACAAGTATGAGGGAAACAATCCCTCGGGCAGTCACAAGCTGAATACAGCCATCCCTCAGGCCTATTACAACAAGGAAGCCGGCATGCGCCGCATTTCCACGGAGACGGGCGCGGGCCAGTGGGGGACGGCTGTTGCGGTCGCAACGCAGCTGTTTGACATGGAGTGCACGGTTTACATGGTCAAGGTCAGCTACCGGCAGAAACCTTACCGTAAAGCCATCATGCAGGTATACGGCGCCGAAGTGCATTCTAGTCCAACAACCCTTACAAACGCAGGCAGATCGATTCTTCAGAAGGATCCGGACAACATGGGAAGCCTTGGCATCGCCATCAGCGAAGCGGTTGAAGATGCGGCGACGCATTCCGACACGAACTACGCCTTGGGCAGCGTGCTTGGCCACGTCATCCTGCACCAGACCATCATCGGTCTGGAAGCGAAGAAGCAGATGGCGAAGATAGACGAATATCCGGACATGGTCATCGGATGCTGCGGCGGTGGCAGTAATTTCGGCGGAATCGCGTTTCCGTTCCTGCATGACAAGCTTGTGGACGGGAAGAAGATTGAATTCCTGGCTGTTGAGCCGGCCGCTTGTCCCACTCTCACAAAGGGCGTGTTTGCTTATGATTTCGGTGATGTCGCCGGCTTGACGCCCCTGATGGAAATGTACACCCTCGGTCATGACTTCATGCCTCCCGGCATTCATGCGGGCGGGCTTCGGTACCATGGCGAATCGCCTCTTGTCAGCCGCGCCTATCATGACGGATACATCGGAGCCCGCGCGGTTCACCAGACGGACGTCTTCGATGCGGCCGTGCTTTTTGCGAAAACGGAGCTCATCCTTCCCGCGCCCGAATCAGCCCATGCAATCCGCACAGTCGTGGATGAAGCTTTGAAATGCAAGGAAACCGGAGAAGCGAAAACAATCCTGTTCTGCCTTTCCGGGCACGGCAATTTCGACCTTACGGCGTATGAAGACCACTTCAACGGGAAACTGACAAACGTGGAGTTCAGCGATGAGATGCTGAAAGAAGGTTTGAAAGGATTGCCGGTCATCGGCTGACATGCGGTCAATGGTCCTGACGGACTGAATCCTTCACGAACTGATTCATGCGTGAAAAAGGAGACTGCCGTATTCTGCGGCGTCTCCTTTTCTTGAGTCATCATTCTTTTCACCGGATTTTTCAGATGTTTGCAGCCGGTGCCGGGACTTTGGTCAAGATGGGCATGGCCCTCCGGAATCACGGGCCTCCAAGTGCCTGCCTCAAGACATCCAGATTCCCGAGCATCACGGTTTCATAACTGTCTGCCGGATCATCGTCATTGCCCGTGACAAAAGGATCGAGGCTGTATACCCTGGCTCCGGTTTCCTCCGATATGGTCGCGGCTGCCCTCGGTGCGTATTGCGGTTCCGCGAAGAGCGCCCTGACATTCAGATCCCGGATGATGCCGATGGTATCCGCCAGTTCCCCGGCCCCCGGTTCGGATCCGGGCTCCCTTTCAATGACCGCCACGATTTCCAGGCCAAATTCCTTTGCGAAATAAGGAAATGCCTCATGAAACGTGACTATCCTTTTGTTTGGAAGCGTGTCAAGCGCCTCATGCATGGTTTTTGACAATGATGAAAGCTTTGCGATATAAGCCGCCGCATTGTCGCGATATGCCCCGGCATGGGAAGGATCAGCCGCTGCCAGCTGCTCTGCTATTTGGCGCACTTCCTCGATGGCCCCTGTAATGCCGACCCACACATGGGGATTGGGTTCTCCGTCATCGCCCAAAATAGTCGCTATTCCCTTTGATGCCTCGATCAAAGGCAGATCGGGGTATTGTTCGAGGACATTTCCAAGGAATGATTCCATGCCAGCCCCATTGATGACAAAGGCATCCGCGTTTTCCAACGCCTTCATGTCCGACGGGCGCAGCTGATAATCGTGCAGGCAGCCTGTCTGCGGACTGGTCATGTTCCGGACGGTGACATTGGGGATGGAACCGGCCACATTGCGGGTAAAGATATACATGGGATAGAATGAGGTGACAATCATGAATTCAGACTCATCCGGCTTTATCGTCCGGCTGTACTGCGAGCAGGCCGTAAGCAGGAGCAGGGCTGACAATATGGCAGCGGTCAGTCTGAAGCCGAGTTTGGGCGGATGATTCATCAGGATCCCTCCATTGGCGGTCATTCCATGTTGTCATTTTTAAATGGGAATGATTCGCATATACGTCTGCTCGGATCGTAACATGAAAACGAACCGGGTGCAACGGATGCATTTGTCATGGAAAGGCGGAAACAGGATGGAGATACGAGTGGAAGCTGGCGGGGAAGTTCGGCTGCTCCGGGTGAAACGGGGTGAAAACCTGATGGAGGCGCTTCTGCGCCATGGCGTGACATTGCCTCACCCATGCCGTGGAAAAGGCAAGTGCGGGAAATGCCGTGTAGGGATATCCGACTGGGGCGGGGAGGTCGGTCCGGATGTCACGCAAAAGAAGGAGTCGGACAGGTTGGCGTGCATGACGGAAATAAAAGGCCCTGTTTCCGTTCACCTGGGTTCAAAAGGGGGTTTTGGCAAACTGGTCATATCCCCGACTGACAGGCAGGTCAAGAAGACGGATGCCTCCCCATCGCACGTCAGGCAGGTAGTGAAGGCAGATGCCTTCCTGGGGCATGACAGGCAGGTTGTGAAGGCAGATGCCTCCCCATCGCACGACAGGCAGGTTGTGAAGGCAGATGCCTCCCCGGCGCACGTCAGGCAGGCGAAGGTGAAAGCCATATCACCGCCATTTCACCGGACTTGCGCGCATATCCCGGAGGGTGACAATTCTGGCGAATCCGGGACATCACCATGGGCAAGGCTGGTCGGCGGATTTTCCGGGAAAGACCGCAAGGCGCTGGAATGGGGCATGGAAACGGCATTGCCTTTCTTGGAGGGCATCCTTCCAGAGGCTGGCGGACCTGTTACCCTGACAAGGGCCGGAAAACGGTTCTTCGCGCTGGAAGCGGGTGATACAGTCCGGAACCGGCTGGGGGCGGCTATCGTCATCTCGGACGGACTCCTGTTGGCAGCCTTGGTGCGGCTGGAAGACGGCAGGGTGCTGGAAACTTCGTCAACGGACATGACATGTGGACCCGGTGGGAAAGCATTGATATCTGCCATGAACGCCCAGGTGGATGTGCTTTGTGGCAAAAGCGGAAAAAACGCGGCAGAGATTTCGGACGCCGTCATTGCCGGGGATTGTCTTGTGTTGTATTCCTTGACGAAACTTATAATGAAGAAGGCGGACCTGGCGGCATGGGCCGGTAACCAGCCTTTGCCCGTCATCACTTCCCGGCAGATGGTGCGCGCAGAGAAACTCGGACTCGAATTAGGCCGGCATGCGGGAGTCTGGCTCCCACCGGCAGGTTCTGCGGAGCATGGCCCGGATTGGGTATTGTCAAGACTGGCCTTCGTCGGCAAGGATGCCTTTCCCGATTCACCCGAAGGCGAAAAGGACACGATGGCGAGAAGGGCTTTGAAGGGTGCGATCTCCTGCCTGCTGGACAGCAGGGGCCGCAGGGAGGCAGTGAGGCTTGCAGACGGACAGGCCGGTGCCGGAAAACCGAAAGAAGGAAAACCGAAAGAAGGAAAATCGAAAGAAGGAAAACCGAAAGAAGGAAAGCCGCAGGCCTGAAAACCGTAGGCCGGATTAACCAGCCATTGCGTGGAAACCGCTCTGGAAAAGAATCAGTCGCTTCGGAATCGTTGGAATCGTTTCAGAAACAATCTTGACAACCACGGCTGATGCACCTATAATTACATTTGTCGCTGTGCGCTATTAGCTCAATTGGTCAGAGCAATCGGCTCTTAACCGATAGGTTCTGGGTTCGAGTCCCAGATGGCGTACCAACGGGAAGACAGTCAGAAATGGCTGTCTTTTTGTTTTTGTGCTATTGTTGTAGTATCGGGTTCTTGCACGGATGTCAGCACACGGAAGGCGCATTCGCACGGGGGAGCTTGCAGGTGCAGTCCCGGATAAAAAGACAGGCCGATGGGCGTGCTCCTACTTCCAGGGAGACGGGTATGGATAGGGATGTTTTTTTCACTCAATGCAAAAAGACGATGTACAACCGCCGCAAGCAGGTTTTTCTGCTGGTCGGCATGATGCCTCTCCTGCTTTTCTTTGCGTTCTGGACTTGGATTGGCAGCATGGGACGCATCCGATATGGATTCGGACCGGAGAACATCGTGTTTGTGATGCCCGCAGTCCTGGCCGTCCAGATGGTCCTGCTTGCCGTCCGCCTGCATGGGCTGCGGCTGATGCACCTGAAGCTGTCGACGGATGCCATTGAACTGCACGGGACGGATGAAGTTCGCCGCTTCCTGCTGCGCGACCTGCGCAGGATTCGCATTGTGCGTGACCATGAAGGCGGGGTCAGGAAAATAATCCTTCGTTTCGAGGCCTGTTCAGTCCGGATTTCCGGATATCTTGAGATGGGCATCCTGCGCGATATGCTGATCCGCTATGCAAGTACCGGCTTAGAACGTCAACCGGTCGTCACCGATCCTGTCAGGATATCTTGAATCCGCAAGGGATGGAACATCCCGGGAACGGATGAAATTCCGGTTTTTAGTCAATGAGCGTGGCAACAGTGGCACCAATGCGTGGGGCAATGCGCGGGGCTTTCTTGCGGCAAAGGTCAACCGATGGTATAATGGTTTCCTGTCCATTTCATCACTTTCTTTATCATCTGGCATCGCCTGGTGAATATGATGGGATCGGACGACCTGAAGGAAGTCGGGAGGAAGGTTTGGGACCATGCCGAAAGACAGGGATGCCGTGAAGGTCATCGCCCAAAATCGAAAAGCCCGGCATGATTTCTTCATAGAGGAGACATACGAGGCCGGCATTGTCCTGCAGGGCACCGAAGTGAAGTCGCTCCGCCTTGGCAAGGCAAACATGCAGGACAGTTACGCGCAGGTCCGTGATGGCGAGATTTTCGTATCGGGGCTGCACATCAGTCCTTACGAGATGGGAAACCGTTTCAACCACGATCCCGTGCGCACGAGGAAACTGCTGCTTCATCACAGCGAGATCGTCAAGCTTGGCATACAGGTGGCGAAAAAAGGTCTCACGCTGATTCCCCTGTCCCTGTATTTCAAGAAGGGCATGGTGAAGATGCAGCTGGCGGTGGCCAAGGGAAAGCTCCTGCATGACAAGCGGGAAGATCAGGCGGAAAAGGAAGCGCACCGGGAAATCGACAGGCGCATGAAAGACTTCAACCGATAAGGCGTCGCGTTGACACGAATCACAACAGGGAGATATGACGGAAAGACGTCCTGAGATAATGACAGGAGGAAGTTGACAGGGGAAGACGTCCTGACCGGTTTCGGGCAGGGCTTCCAATATGAAAAGGAAGACAGGCTGGTCGCAGAGAGAGAGCAGATGGGGGTGTAATGGTTTCGACGGGATTGTTGCAGTCGGGGAAGCGGGTCGTGGATTCTCGTGGGCCACGTTAAAAAACGGGAAAAATTGTAAACGCAACCAATTATAGCGATTTAGCTGTAGCGGCCTAATTTGGCCGTCGTCTCGCCTGGAAGGACCACGGTCCGGGATGAGGCGTCGACAGTGGTGAACGTGATATGGGTAAGCTTTGCCCCATACATGACAAATGAAGCTACTGAAAGGCCGCGCTTGTTCCTGGGTGTGGCACAGAGGGAATGTAAAACCAGGAACTGCACCCGGAGATTGCCCTTATGAATACGGTTTCGGACGCGGGTTCAATTCCCGCCACCTCCACCAGACTGCCCCGGACGGATGTCCGGGG
>CAZFWQ010000229.1:0-4956 GCA_964522755.1 uncultured Oscillospiraceae bacterium
TCCGGTTATGAGAACAAAGTGAAGGTCAACCTTGAAAAAATCGTGGAGAACCGCCGCATGCAGGATTACATCGTCGATGTGGTCGTGCCGATGGAGGAACAGATTGAGATCAAGGACGGCAAGAAGAAGGTAACGCTCAAGAAAGTCTTTCCGGGCTATGTCCTGGTCAAGATGATCATGTCGGACGATTCCTGGTATGTGGTGCGCAACACGCGCGGCGTAACCGGGTTCGTGGGACCTGGATCCAAACCGGTCCCCTTGTCGGACGATGAAGTCAGGATGATGGGTGTCGAGCAGTTTGAAACAATCGTCGATTTTGCCGTTGGCGACAGTGTCAAGGTAACCGAAGGCCCCCTTGAAAACTTCATCGGAACTGTCGAGGATATCAGCCTCGACAAGAAAAAAGTCCGTGTCTCCATCTCCATGTTCGGGCGTGAAACCCCGGTGGAACTGGAATTCACACAAATCATCAAGCTTTAATTCATTTCTCGTTCCGGGTCCGGTTGTTTGCATGGCAACAATTGTATCCCATATGAAAGGTCGCATTTTGCGGTCCGCATGATATCGAATAGAAACGCATCCGCGTTTTTAGAAAAGCCCGCAAGGGCATTTGCGGGGGTTATCCCTCGCAAGACGAGCATACTGGGAGGTGGATTGACATGGCAAAAAAAGTTATGGGTTTCGTGAAACTTCAGCTGAACGCTGGCAAAGCGACACCCGCTCCACCGGTAGGACCAGCCCTCGGCCAACATGGCGTCAACATCATGGGATTCGTCAAGGAATTCAATGAACGCACAGCCAAAGAGGTCGGATTGGTCATTCCGGTCGTCATCACGATCTTTTCGGATCGTTCATTTACCTTTATCACCAAAACACCGCCGGCCGCCATTCTCATCAAGAAGGCCTGCAAAATCGAAAGCGGATCCGCGACGCCAAACAAGGAAAAAGTCGCAAAGATTACGCTTGAAGAGGTGCGCCGCATCGCCGTGCTGAAAATGCCCGACCTGAATGCGGGCAGCGTGGAAACCGCGATGAGCATGATAGCGGGAACTGCCCGGAGCATGGGCGTGGAAGTCATTGGCTGATTGACGGTTGGTTGCGAATGCGGCATCGCCGCGTCCGCATCGTTGCGCGCAATGCGCTTGTGCGGCATGGGCATTCCGGAGCGGAAAACCGCAGCCGGAACTGTGGGAGGGAGCAATCCCGAATAAGACACCACAAAGGAGTGTGTAGAATGAAAAGAGGAAAGAAATATCTTGAAAGCCTCAAGATTGTAGACAGGACCGTTTTGTACGGGCCGACCGAGGCGATGGAACTTGTAAAGAAAGCGGCGCGGGCCAAGTTTGATGAAACCGTCGAAGCCCACATCAAGCTGGGCGTGGATTCCCGCCATGCGGACCAGCAGGTTCGCGGCGCTGTCGTCCTGCCGCACGGAACCGGCAAAATTGTCCGCGTGCTTGTTTTCGCAAAGGGTGAAAAAGCAACTGAAGCGCAGCAGGCCGGAGCCGATTTCGTCGGCGCCGACGACCTGGTTCAGAAAATCCAAAAGGAGAACTGGTTCGAATTCGACGTGGTCGTCGCCACTCCGGACATGATGGGCATTGTCGGCCGCCTGGGCCGCATCCTCGGTCCGAAGGGCCTCATGCCGAATCCCAAGGCGGGAACCGTCACCATGGACGTGACAAAGGCCATCGCTGAAATCAAAGCCGGCAAGATTGAGTATCGTTTGGACAAGACGAACATCATCCATTGCCCCATCGGCAAGGTTTCGTTCGGTACCGACAAGCTCAGGGACAACTTCCATACCCTGCTGGACGCGGTTGTCAAGGCGAAGCCGTCTGCAGCAAAAGGTCTCTATCTCCGCTCCGTCACGGTGGCATCCACCATGGGCCCGGGCGTGAAGATGAACCAGGAGAAGGTCCTTGACTGAACTGCCGTGCAAACCGGCCATGAAACGGATGGCCGGGCAGGAATGCGCATCGCAATGAAAATGCTTGACTGAACCGCTGTATATGGGGTACAATGCCCCTTGTGACAATTTCATATGGACCATAGACAGCAGGAGCCTTGCGGCATAACGTTCATCTTCCTGCCGAGGCAGGAATTCAGGCGTGATGATGAATCACCCTTTCACTGTTCGCGGCATGAACGGTGGAAGGGTGATTTTGCTTGTAAGGGGTTCCACCGGCTTCAAGACAGGCAAATGCCTATCTGTCGCCTGAACATGGAGCCGGAGCCAGGTTTATCATGAACAACACGTCATTTCAATATCAGTATCCCAGAAAAAAGGAGGTGTCAGAATGCCAAGTAAAAACGTATTGCAGGCAAAGCAGGAACAGGTCCATGAACTCGCCGAAAAGCTGAAAACGGCGAAAGGCGTGGTTCTGGCCGACTATCGCGGCTTGACGGTCGAACAGGACACGAAGCTTCGGAAAACGCTTCGTGAAGCGGGTGTCGATTATCAGGTCATCAAGAATTCCGTAATCCATTTCGCTGCGCTTGAAGCAAACCTGGTTGGCCTGGAGCCGTACCTGAGCGGTCCGACTGCAGTTGCAATCAGCCTGACGGACCCGGTTGCCCCCTCGAAACTACTCACGAAATTCGACAAGGATTTCGAGAAGTTCGGCCTCAAGGGCGGCATCGTCGAGGGAACAGTCCTCGATGTGGATGGGGTAAGGGCCTTGTCGCTCCTTCCGTCCAAGGAACAGCTCATTTCCATGATGCTCGGCAGCCTGAAGAGCCCGCTGGCAGGGTTTGTCAACGTTCTCAACGGCAATATCCGCGGTTTGGTCGTCGCACTCGGCGCCATAGCGGAAAAAAAGCAGGAAGCCTGAGCCATCACGGCAGAAGGATCCGCAAAGGTCAACGCCACATACCAGAGGTCCAAAATGGTCCATGTCGGACCGGTGCAACAGGGCGGTTCATTCGAACCGTTACATGAATGAATTGATGGAGGTATATCAAAATGACCGAGAAAGTTTTAAAACTGATTGAAGATGTAAAGGTACTTACCGTGCTCGAACTTGCCGAACTGGTGAAGGCCCTCGAAGTTGAATTCGGCGTGTCTTCAGCCGCCCCCATGGCCATGATGGCCGGTCCGTCCGCTTCTGCCGCTCCTGTTGTCGTGGTTGAGGAACAGACCGAATTCAATGTCATCCTCAAGGAAGCCGGCACGGAGAAGATCAAGGTCATCAAGACCGTTCGCGAAGTGACCAGCCTTGGTTTGAAAGAAGCCAAGGACGTGGTTGAAGGCGTGCCCTCCATTATCAAGGAAGGCATCTCCAAAGACGACGCCAATGCCATTGCCGCGAAATTCAGGGATGTCGGCGCCACAGTCGAGATCAAGTAATTTTTCATTTATCAAATACCTTTCGTTTACCAAGTCATTTTCTATTTACGTACAGTAATGGGAAAGGTCGTTCCGGAACTCCGGAACGGCTTTTTTTTCTCGGTTTTTCTCGTTTTTTTTCATTATCCTTGCCATCAAAAGAGTAGTATGATATAATACAACTAATATCAATGTGGAGGGATGATGTGGCATGACGGAGAACACCCATCTGAAAATCAATGATGCGAATCACCTGGTCATCGGCGGATGTGACGCAACCGTGCTGGCAGGCGAATACGGAACTCCTCTGTACGTGATGGACGAGCAGGTTATCCGTGAGAACATGCGCATGTACCGGGATGCGATGACACGGCACTACGAAGGCAGAGGGCTTGTGCTGTACGCAAGCAAGGCCTTCTGCACGACGGCCATCTGCAGGATTGCCCACCAGGAGGGCCTGGGCCTGGACATCGTTTCCGGAGGTGAATTGCATACGGCACTGATGGCCGGATTCCCAATGGACAAGGTCTACTTCCACGGCAACAACAAATCACCGGAAGAACTGATTTTGGCGCTGCAATCCGGAGTGGGCCGCATTGTTGTCGACAGCATCCATGAACTGGAAATGCTTGACAAACTGGCTGCGGAACTCGGCAAGGAAATCAACATATCAGTGCGTGTGAAACCGGGTGTGGATGCCCATACCCACGATTTCATCCAAACAGGGAAAATCGATTCGAAGTTCGGCGTTGCCTTGGAAAACGGGGAGGCATTCGCGTTTGCCGCGAAGACCCTGGAAATGCCGCACATCACATTGACAGGAATCCATTGCCATATAGGTTCACAGATTTTTGACTTGGAACCCTTCATTGTGACGGCAGGCATCATGCTGGGATTTGCGGCCGAGTTGAAGGAAAAGCTCGGAATCATCATTCATGAATTGGACCTGGGAGGCGGCTTTGGCATCAAATACACGGATGACGACGATCCCATCGAATATGACAAGTATATCGAATCGGTTTCGGCAACCGTGAACCGCATCTGTCGGGAAAAAGACCTTGAGCGGCCATTCATGCTCATCGAGCCCGGTCGATCCATAGCGGCGCCGGCGGGCGTTACCTTGTACAGGGTCGGATCAGTGAAGGATATCAGGAATGTGCGCAAGTATGTCGCCGTGGACGGCGGCATGCATGACAATCCGAGATATGCCCTTTACGAATCGAAATACACGTTCCTACTGGCAAACCGCATGGACGCGCCCCGCACGGATTGCGTGACGGTTGCGGGCAAGTGCTGCGAATCCGGCGACTTGCTTGGCAAGGACATCATGATGGGCGAGGCGAAACCCGGCGACCTGATGGCTGTTCTCGCCACCGGGGCCTACAATTATTCAATGTCGATGAATTACAACCGGAACACACGGCCTGCCGTGGTACTGGTTCGCGACGGAAACCACCGGATTATCGTTCTGCGGGAAACCTATCAGGACATAGTCAGGAATGATTTGCTGCCTGATGACCTTCATGTGTAGTCCGCTTCTGCGGATATGCCGGCGACCTGGTTCATTCTGCTGTCGGCAGCCCCTTGCCGTGCGGCGGCAGCCTCTTGCCGTGCGGCGGCAGCCCCTT
>CAZFWQ010000229.1:5056-6264 GCA_964522755.1 uncultured Oscillospiraceae bacterium
CTTGCCGTGCGGCGGCAGCCCCTTTCTTGACACCGGGCCGTGAAACCCATATCATGTAGGAGGGTTATGGCCACCGGCGGATGATTGATTCGAACGGGCACCTGCCCCTCAGGAGGTTCTCAGATTGGCAAAGCCTATCGTGGCAGTCGTAGGACGCCCGAATGTCGGGAAGTCGACATTTTTTAATTATCTGGTCGGGAAACGGGTCTCCATCATTGAAGATACGCCGGGGGTCACGCGCGACCGCATTTATGCGGAGTCCGAATGGCGCGGCCGTTCGTTCATGCTCATTGACACGGGTGGCATGGAACCCCAGTCAGAGGATTTCATAAAGCAGCAGATGGTCCGCCAGGCTCAAATCGCAATCGACACGGCAGACGTCATCATCTTCATGGTAGATCAGCGGACCGGCCTCACCACCGCCGACGAGGAAGTGTCCGTTCTTTTGCGCAGGTCCGTCAAACCCATCGTACTGGCTGTCAACAAGGCCGACAGCATCGGACCGGTATCCCCGGATGCCTATGAGTTTTACAACCTCGGAATGGGGGAGATATATCCTGTTTCATCCATCCACGGTCTTGGGACGGGTGATCTCCTCGATGCGGTTTTTGCCCATTTTCCTGTTGAAGAGGAAAAGAAGGAGGAGGATGACTGCATCAGCGTTGCAATCATCGGAAAACCCAATGTGGGAAAATCCTCCCTTGTCAACCGCCTGCTTGGAGAGGAACGCGTCATCGTCAGCGACATTCCCGGAACAACGCGCGATGCAATTGATACTTATCTCTCGCATAACGGCAAATCGTACATGTTCATCGATACGGCGGGCATCAGGCGCAAAAGCAAGATAGATGAAAGCATCGAGCATTACAGCACTTTGCGTTCCTGGGCCGCCGTGGAGCGGGCGGATGTCTGCGTCATCATGATAGACGCGAATGACGGCGTCACGGAACAGGACACCAAAATCGCCGGATATGCGCATGAACAGGGCAAGGCATCCATTGTGGTAGTGAACAAGTGGGACACCATGGAGAAATCTACCGGCACACTTGAGAAATTCCGCAAGGAAGTGCTCGTGAAGTTGGAATTCATGAGCTATGTGCCCGTGTTGTTCATATCGGCGAAAACCGGGCAGCGCATAGACCGCCTGTATGAGCTCATCGATTATGTGAATGAGCAGGCATCCTTCCGCATCCAGACGGGCGTGCTCA
>CAZFWQ010000230.1:0-6172 GCA_964522755.1 uncultured Oscillospiraceae bacterium
GACAGATCAAAACAAATCATTGACGCGTCGTTTTGAATCCGTCGATGCAGACAAAAAGCGTGCCCGGCAGGGCTTTCCTTGAATCATAGGCCACGGAACGGATTTCCAGCTCCGCGGAACCCCGTGTCGCTTCCCATGCCAGGTCCGCCAATAGATCAGTAAGTTTCATCAGCACCCCTCCTGTTTCAATCCGGCAATGACACAACAATCACTCTACTGCATGAGCCTGCCGCTGTCAATCAACCGCGGCCTGCTGAAAGGCAACGCCAACCACTTCGCCTTTTTCAACCGACGCCCCCGCGGCAGGTTCCTGCGCCGTTGCAGATCCAATGCCGCTGATCCTGATGTTGAGCCCGGCCGCGGTCAAGGCCATGCGCGCTTCTTCAAGGGTTCTTCCGGTCAGGTTCGGCACCACGGTCATGACCGGTGCGGGATCGGCCCCGGAATACAGGACCATGACGGAACCCTGCGGCACGCTGCCCCCGATTGCCGGATACACGCGGGTGACAATGTCACCCGCCTTCTGGCCTTCAGTGCCTTTCATGGCCTTGAGCCCGTATGACAGCAGCCGTTTTGTCGCGCCTTCCACGGTTTCATCCATGACGTCGGGAATGTATACTTCCTTTGCCATCATTTCCTGGTCACGCGCGGAATAGTCGCGCGGTTCCTTCAGGTAGGAAAGGATCTGCTCCATGAGCTTTCCGGCGACCGGCGCCACGATCTTTCCGCCGGCGACGTCCGTTGATACTTCCGCCTGCGGCCAATCCACCTCGATAAGAAGGCAGACTTTCGGATTGTCCGCCGGCGCGAACGACATGAAGGAGACGATGTAACGCCCTTCCGTCTTGGTCTGGAGGGTTTCCGAAGTCCCTGTCTTTCCGGCCATGCGGTAACCGCTGATGTACGCGCTTTTGCCTGTTCCTTCCGAGACAACCCCCTCAAGGACGTTCCGCAGCGTCTTTGACGTCTGGGCTGAGATGACTTTCCGGACTGCCTGCGGCTTATTCTGCAGGATGAGTTTTCCGTCGGAATCAGTGACCTGCTTCACGACAGTCGGCTTCATTAGCGTGCCGCCGTTGGCAATCGCCGCATAGGCGGACACCAGCTGTATGGGGGAAATCTGGAACCGCTGCCCGAATGCGGCCACTGCCATGTCCGTGTTGGTCGGGTTGGCGTGCCAGAGGCTTCGGTATTCTTCATTGCTTGGCTCGCCTGCAATCTCTATGCCGGTGCGTTCCATGAATCCGAACAGGCGGACGAAATTATAAAAGCGCTCGGTACCGATTTCCTGGGACAACTTCGCGAATACCGGGTTGCAGGAATTGTAAACGGCCTGGCGGAAAGTCTCCGGGCCATGCCCGCCTTTCCTCCAGCAGTTGATGGTCCAGTCGCCGGATTTGAACGGAGCATCCACGACGTGGGTTTCAGGGGTGACGATTCCGGTTTCGAACGCCGCGGCGGCGGTGATGGCCTTGAACGTCGAACCGGGTTCATAGGTATCCATGACGGCCTTGTTCCTGAAAACATGCTCCCACAGATACTGCGTGTTCCCCTCATTCATGAATCCGGACCAGGTGCCGTCTTCCTGCCAGCCGACCGGCCGGGTGTCCGGTTTGTTCGGGTCGAAGTCCGGCAGCGAGGCCATGGCCAGCACTTCCCCCGTGGAAGGATCCATCGCGATGGCTGAAGCGCCGTTCTTGACGCTCCACTGCGAGATCATGCCGGCCAGGGCGGACTCCGTCATGTCCTGGATCGTTTCATCGATGGTGAGGGTGACGTCGTAGCCGTCCTGTGCGTCAAGCCGCATGGAGGAATCAAAGCTCACTGGATTCCCATTGGCATCCACCTCGCTCAGGACCCTGCCGGATTCCCCCTTCAAAACGCCGTCCATTTCAAGTTCAATGCCAATGAGGCCCTGATCGTCGGTTCCCGTGAATCCGATGACGTGGGATGCGAGGCTGCCCTTCGGATAGAAACGGCGGGAGTCCGCGTCTACAAACACCGAACCGATTTTCACCGATTTAAGGTATTCACGCACCTCGGCGCCTTTGTCCTTGTCGATTTTCTTCGCGATATAGACGAATGTTTCGGATGATGTCAGTTTTTCATAAACGGCAGCCCGCTCAAGTCCGAGAATTTCTGAAAGACGGTCCGCCATGGCGGCCACAAGCTCCGGTTTATCTGCTGTCTGTGCGCGAAGCTGGCCGGGATTGACCGAAACGGTGTCTACCTGGGCGCTGATGGCAAGTCCCTTGCCATTCCTGTCATATATGCTGCCGCGCTTGGGCTTGAGCTGCTGCTGGCGAGTCTGGCCGACATAAGCCATCTTGCCGTATTCTTCACCCTTTACCAGCTGCAGCCACGCCAGGCGCGCGACCAGGGCGGATGCGACCAGAAGATAGACGACAAGCAGCCCGGTCGCCCTCCTTCTCACTTTACGATTGTTTTCCTGCGCTGTCGCTTCCCGTTGCGGGAGAACATGCAGCTTGCCTTTCATGCTCATCGGTGACTCACTCCCTGGCTGAGGACCATATGCCCTGCAAGATATCATGCATTGCCTGCGAGTATACCGGCAAGTCGTCGCGGATGCAAGGGCAATATCAAATGAACAAAATCAAAAGGACATGAAACCAACAAGCCGGGCCTGATGGATCATGTCCTGTCTCACGTTTGCCGAAGTTGTGCAATCGCGCCTGCGAACCGTGCCATCAGGGTATGACGGCATCCAGCGCATCCAGCACCCGGGTGATGAAGCCCCTGTTCGGATCCGACACCGATTGGATATACGCGGGATCGGACACAATACTGTACTGGCTTTTTGGAACACGTACGGCTACAACCTGGTTGGTCGATGGCTCGTGCATGCCGAACCGCGTGACAGCCGCATTCCGGATGTCTTCAAGCTGGAGGTCGGATTCTATCTCGACTTTCAGGACACGTCCGGTTTCCCTCAGGCTGGTGCATGTCCGGTTCATCTGGCCCAGTTTCAGGTTCATTTCGGATAGCAGGCCAAACCGGTACACAATCAGGAAACACATGGCAAAAGCCGCAAGGATGCCGAAGACAAGGCTCTTTTTGGGAAACCCGATGGTGACTGTCTGCAGCGCGACAACCACGCCTTTGCCGGCCGGTCTTTTCTGTGAATTCTCGGTAGTTTCGGGCTGATTCCGATATTGCCGTGCAGACGCTGACATTTCCTCACCACCTTCCCTGATTTACCCCATGGGTCTTTTGTGCTTTTCCACCGATAGTCATCAGTATGCGTACTTTTGTGTTTTTCCGTTATTCATCCTTGGTAAAGGGTCCTTTGTACTTTTTGCCATTGTCATTTGTAAAGGGCTTTTGTGTTTTTCCGATATTTTTCCTTTGTACGTGGTCTTTTGTACTTTTTTGCCGTTATCATTTGTAAGGGTCTTTTGTGTTTTCCGTTGTTCTTCCTTTGTGCGTGGTCTTTTGTTTTTTCCGTTGTTCTTCTTTTGTGCGTGGTCTTTTGTACTTTTCTGCCGTTATCATTTGTAAGGGTCTTTTGTGTTTTTCCGTTGTTTTTCCTTTGTAAAGGGTCTTTTGTACTCTTCTGCCATTCTCATTTGTAAGGGTCTTTTGTGTTTTTCCGTTGTTTTTCCTTTGTACGTGGTATTTTGTACTTTTCTGCCGTTGTCATTTGTGTAGTTTCTTTTGTGCTTTTCGGTTGTTTCTCTTTCGTATTGGTCGTTCATGCCGATTTATTCAAACGGGTGGAAGCTTTTCTGCCACCCTGAGCTTTGCACTCCTGGCTCTCGGATTCTCCATCAGTTCATCCGCACCTGCTTCCAGCGGTTTTTTGAAAACCAGCCGCATGCTTGGCCTGAAGCCGCATGCGCAAACAGGAAAATCAGGCGGGCATATGCATCCATCAACACGGCGCAGCAGGCTGCGCTTTACTATCCGGTCTTCAAGGGAATGAAATGTGATGACGGCAAGCCTCCCACCGGGTGCCAGCAAATCGACGGCTTCATCGAGTGCCTTTTCAAGGACTTCCAGTTCCCGGTTGACCGCAATCCGGATGGCCTGGAATGACCGCTTCGCAGGATGGGGTCCGTCGCGTCGCGCCGAAGCCGGCACAGCCGCCTTGATGAGGTCCACCAGTTGCCCTGTTGTCTCGATGGGCGTCTGCTCCCTCCCCTTCACAATGAAAGAGGCAATCCGCGAAGCCCATTTTTCCTCTCCGTATTCCCGGAGGATTCCCGTCAGAACCGGATGTGTCCACGTGTTCACTATGACCCGGGCAGACAGGCCGTTCCGCCTGTCCATCCTCATGTCTAGCGGGGCATCCTGCTGATAGCTGAATCCGCGTTCCCCCTCGTCAAGCTGGTGGGAGGACACCCCGAGGTCCATCAGAATCCCGTCAACGGCTGAAATCCGATGTTCCTGCAATACATTTCTGATGTTTTCAAAGTTCGTGCGGTTCAAGCAAAAGACCGCTTCCGTTTCCACTTCTGTCAAACGCGCCTCTGCGGCGCGAATTGCGCTTTCATCCTGATCGATGCCGATCAGCTTTCCTCCCGGACCCAATCGCCTCAGGATTTCCACGGCGTGACCCGCCCCGCCCAGAGTCATGTCCACATAAGTGCCGCCGGGCCGGACCGCGAGGTGTTGGATGCAGGCTTCCAGCATGATTGGTTTGTGCCCGAACTCCATTTGTCGCCCCGTTCATCCTTCTGCTGCCGGGCCCAGGGGCCCATTTCCGGAATGCCTGACGCGCAATGTGCATTTCATCAGGCCCGGCACATCGATTTGTTCTTCAGAAATCAAAGTCCATTGATTCGAGCTTTTCAGCGATATCCTCGGGTTCGCGGCTGACAACCTTGTCCGGCGACCAGACTTCCACTCCCCTGATGGTTCCGATGAACAGCACATCCCTTGAAAGACCGATGCGTTCCCGCTGCAATTGCGGTATCAGCATGCGTCCCTGTGCATCCACTTCGGTTAAGACGGCATTCTGGGTATAGAAGCGGATGATGTCGCGGTTGTCTTTTTTGGAGGCGGGCAGCGCGACCAGTTTTTTCTCGAGTGCTTCCCATTCCTTTATCGGGTATATATAGAGGCTGTCCTTGTCAATCCCGCGATTCAAGATGAATCGCTCTCCCAGGTCGGCACGAAATGCGGACGGGATGAAGACGCGGCTTTTGCTGTCGAGCACATTGGTGAAGCTGCCGATCAACAAAACCCATCACCCCCACTTCACCCCATTTTTATTTACTTGTTCCCCACTTCAGAGTTATTCTACTCAATTTATCATTGGAAGTCAACGGGACCAGAGACCTGAAAAATGAAAAAAAAAGAGACCGGATGCGCTTCCGGTCCCGTTGTCATCATATGAAAACAACCCTCATCACAAGATGTTGTGATGTGATGCCTGTCTTCCACTACATGCGTTTGGTTGACAAACATATGTTCATTTCTTGTGCGGGTTATTGTTTTAGTGTAATCAAAATGTAATCTGACGTTTCAGGACTCATAGAGTACAGTCTTGCGCCTCATGGATACCCCGAGGAGAATGCCTACCGCAATATCATTGGCGATGAGGGAAGAACCCCCGGAGCTGATGAACGGAAGCGGAATCCCCGTGACCGGCATCAAGCCAAGGTTCATGCCTACATTTTCAAGAAAATGGGCGAAAAAAACAGCTGAAAGGCCGATGACGACGTATGCTCCGAAGCGATCCCTCGCGAAGGCCGCCACATAGATGCAGCGGAGCAGGAACAGCGCGAACAGCACGACGGTCAGCACGGCGCCATAGAAACCGAGTTTTTCACCCAATGCCGCAAAAATCATGTCCGTGTGGGATGCGGGCACCCAGTTGGCCGCATAGTCACGGGTCATGTCAACCTGGGCCTGGCCAGAGCCGATTGCGCGGATGGCCATCCGCACCTGGTATGCGGCGTCCTTGGAATAGGCGGTAGGGTTCACGAAGGAAAGCAGCCTTTTCATCTGGTAGTCGTCCAGCACTTTCGGCATGACGTAGACCCAAACCGGGATGGCCGACGCGACCAGGACCGCCAGGGTGATGACGATGTACCGGTATTTGAATCCCCAGACGAACACCATGCACACAAGCACGAACACGCAGACCATCGCGGTGCCGAAATCCGGCTGCATGAGGATCAGCATGACGGGAAGCAGTGTGAATGCG
>CAZFWQ010000231.1:0-6158 GCA_964522755.1 uncultured Oscillospiraceae bacterium
GAGCATATCTGGCAGATCCGCAGGACCGTAGGCGTTGTTTTTCAAAATCCTGACAACCAGATCGTTGCTACGACGGTAGAAGAAGATGTAGCCTTCGGTCCTGAAAATCTGGGCATCCCACAGCCGGAGATCCGAAGGCGTGTCGATGAAGCCCTTGAAACAGTCGCAATGAGCGGCTATCTGACGCATTCGCCCCACATGCTGTCGGGAGGACAGAAGCAAAGGGTTGCCATCGCTGGAATTCTGGCTATGAAACCCAAATGCATCGTCCTTGATGAAGCAACTTCCATGCTTGATCCGGAAGGCCGTCAGGAGGTGCTTGACGCCATCCGCTCCCTTCACCGCGATCATGGCATGACAGTCATCCTGATTACGCATCACATGGAAGAAGCCATCGGTGCAGACCATGTTCTCGTGATGCTGTCGGGTGGAACACTTATGGCGGGGACTCCCGGCGAAGTATTTCAGAAATCCGCCGAGTTGAGGGAAGCCGGACTTGACGTGCCTCAAATGACCGCTTTTGGCGAGGCACTCCGTGATGCCGGGCTCTATTCTGGATTGCTGCCTGTATTGCCGGAAGAGGCAGCTTTCATGATGGACAATGTGTTTTCATCGAATTCCATTCGGATGGAATCCCTTGAGAACCTGTCCTGTAAAGAAGGGATCCCATTCATTTGTTTTTCCGGAGACCGGGCGGGGAACATGGATGCCCCTACCAATGGATGTTCCGGAGACCGGGCGGGGAACATGGATGCCCCAACCAATGGATGTTCCGGAGACCGGGCGGGATTGAATGATTTAGAGCTTATTTCGACCGGGCGGTCTTCAGCTGCGAAGGGAATCAACGAAAAACCTGACTCCGCCCAGAGACTGTTGCGCGAGTCAGTGACCGGAACTGCAGATGAAAATGACATCCCTGTCATCAGCGTATCCGATTTGCGGCATGTCTATATGCCCGGCACCTTGTATGAGCGGACTGCACTCGATGGAATAACGCTGTCCGTCAGAAAAGGTGAAATCCTCGGCATCATCGGGCATACCGGTTCCGGAAAATCGACGCTTGTACAGCACCTGAACGGCTTGCTGAAGGCAACATCGGGCACCCTCGAGGTGGAGGGAAAACCAGTGGGCGTAAAGTCACTGAAATCCCTTCGCAGGAAAGTAGGCCTTATCTTCCAGTATCCAGAGCACCAGCTGTTTGAGGAAACCGTCTACAAGGACATCGCTTTCGGATTGCTGCAGATGGGGTTGTCAAAGAATGAAACGGACATGCGCGTTCGCAAGGCAGCCGCCCTTTTGTCCATCACTCCGGAAATGCTCGACAAGTCTCCGTTTGAGCTCTCCGGCGGACAGAAGCGGCGGGCAGCCATTGCCGGCGTCCTGGTCATGGAGCCCGCAATCCTCATCCTGGATGAACCAACAGCCGGACTGGATCCGAAGGGCAGCCGCGAGGTGTTCCGGCTGCTGAAGGAATTGAATCGGAATGAAGGAACGACCATACTCCTCATTTCACACAACATGGAAGACATTGCCGCCTTTTCCGACCGTGTCGCTGTGCTACGTGACGGCCGTCTGGCAATGCTTGGCACCCCTCACGCCGTTTTTTCCCAGTTGGAAGAACTGAAGCGCATGCACCTTGACGTGCCGGCCATCACGCGCTTTTTCTGTGAAACAGGTGACAGGATGGGTAAAAGGTTTCCTTCGGTCCTCACCGTGGAGGAGGCCGTTCGGTTCATCCGTTCCATGATGCCGTCCGCCAATGCCCCTCGCTCGGAAGAAAGGGGGGACCGGTCATGATTGGAAACATCACACTTGGTCAGTACATCCCCGGCACATCCGTCATGCACCGGATGGATCCCCGCTCGAAAATCGGCTGGACGGGCATGTTCATGGTGCTTGTCTTCCTCATGGAATCGTGGCCGGAATACCTTCTGATGGCCGGTTGGACGGTTGTCCTGCTGCGGCTCAGCCAGGTTCCGGTCCGGCAATCCTTAAAAGGACTGAAGCCCTTGCTCTTCCTGCTCGCCTTCACAACCCTGCTGAACCTTTTCCTGATACCGGGTCGCGTCCTTGTTGCGCTGGGACCGCTGACCATTACGGTCGAGGGCTTGCAGATGGGCATCAAGATTTTCTTCCGCCTGTGCATCCTTGTCATCATCGCTTCGCTCATGACCCTCACCACGACACCGATGTCGATGACCGACGGGCTCGAGCGCATGATGAATCCGCTCAAGCGCCTTCGGGTGCCCGTGCATGAAATTGCCATGATGATGTCCATCGCGCTCCGCTTCATTCCGACTTTGCTTGAGGAAACCGAGCGCATCATGAAGGCCCAGGCATCTCGGGGTGCGGATTTTGACACGGGCAACCTGTTCAGGCGGGTGAAAAGCTTTGTGCCCGTCCTGGTTCCCTTGTTCGTCAGTGCTTTCAAACGGGCGGACGAATTGGCTGAAGCCATGGAATCGAGGGGTTACCGGGGTGGGGAAGGGCGCACCCGCCTTAAAATCCTCTTGTTTACGAGAGCGGATCTGGATGCCGGACTTGTTTGCATGTCGATACTTGCCGGATTCGTACTGGTTCGCGTTCTTTCCCGGTTCGCTTAGGGATTTGATGCAGCAGCGCCAATGGCCTGCACTGAAGTGATACATAAGGCATCTAGTGCTTGCAGGTCAGTAGAAAGGGATTATCTTTCATGGCTTTTCTGGTTGAGACCCATTTCCATACCGCCGAAGTAAGTCACTGCGGCAAGGTGAAGGCAGCCGAGGCGGTGCTTCTTTACAAAAGCAGGGGATATCACGCCATCATCGTGACCGATCACTTTTATTCAGGATTCTTTGAAGAACTGGGCAGGGCGCCATGGCCGGAAAAAGTGGAACGCTATCTTGAAGGGTACCGCCTTGCCGTGGAAGCCGGCAAGGGCTGCGGCATCCGCGTCCTCCTTGGATTGGAATTCACCTTTCCGGGCACGCGTGACGACATCCTTGTTTTCGGTGTAACGCCTGAAATCCTTCTTGCCCATCCGGAAATGCACCGCCTGGGGCCAGTTGGATTTTCCCGGGTTGCAAGGCACGAGAAATTCCTGCTGGTGCAGGCGCATCCTTTTCGTCCTTATATTTCGCGGGTATATGAGGAAATGCTGGAAGGCCTGGAAGTATACAACGGCAATCCCAGGCACCTGTCTGACAATGGCCGCGCATTGGAAATGGCCAGGGAAAAAGGTTGGATCCAGCTTTCCGGATCGGACTTCCATCAGCGTGAAGACCTGGCTTGCGGCGGTATCCGGCTGCCGGAACTGCCTGCCGATTCCATGGCGTTCGCGGCCATGCTGCGCCGAATCCGCCTTCCGGAACTTGTGAGGGGCTGAAGGTTCATCCCATTCTTCCGAGAAGATCGTCAAGACAAGGACATTCGTCCCTGAGCAGGGAGAAAAGGTCCAGGTCGTGATAGACGCCTCTATTGAAAGTGGCGGCACGCATGGTGCCCTCAAAGGTGAAACCGCACTTTTCCGCGACCCGCCTGCTGCCCTGGTTGCCCTTCATCAGGTTCACCTGGATTCGGTTAATCGGGCGCATGGAAAAGAGATAGGCGCAAAAAAGAGAAAGTGCTTCCGTCATATACCCTTTGCCATAATGTACTGCGTCGAAAATCTCGTAGCCGACTTCCAGCCCGGACTGATAGTCAAGGCCCTTGAAGTATAGCAACTCGCCGATATAGTCCCCGTATTCCGGCATTTTGCCTGTGGATCCGCCAGGAAGAGCCATGATGAGCATGCGCCCTTCATATTCCCCCCAGCAGCCGTTTTCCATGTAGTCACGATGAAATGACTGCTCGGATGGAAGGTCCAGATGCCACCAGGGGCCTTTTGCATTGATATCGGCGATATGACGGTATACGGCGTCAAGTTCGTCATGACGGATTGTGCGCAGCAGGATTGTTTTGCCCTGAAGCATGATTGTTTCCTCCCACCAGGGAATGCGTGGTCCCGTGAATCCGCGCAATCCCGCTGACCTCGCGGTCGCGCGAATCCGCGTTGACCGACAAATCATTATAGCATATAATGCAGCGGGGGCAGAAACGGCTCAAGCCGTTGTCAACAGTCCGCAGATCCGTCTTCGTGCTGCAGGTACGGCGAGACAGTAATCTCATACAGATCAGGACCGGGTGCGGGGAGATGCCGTGAGGAACATTCGACTGACCCTTGAATATGACGGATCCACCTTTCATGGATGGCAGATCCAGAAAAACGGGTCCAGCGTCCAGGAAACCCTTTCCAAGGCTATCACCGCCATAACGGGAGAGCAGGCTGTTCCCGCCGGAGCGGGCCGCACGGATGCCGGCGTGCATGCGCTGGGACAGGTTGCCGCTTTTCAGACCGCATCGCGGATTCCCGCGGAACGGTTTGCCGACGCGCTCAATTCTGTTTTACCCCGTTCAGTGGCCATCGTGCGTTCCGAAGAAGCGGAAGCAGGGTTTCATCCGCGCAGGGATGCGGTAGGGAAGCATTACCGCTATCTGGTCCTGAATCGGCATAACCGATCCGGCCTGATGGACGGGCGTGCCTGGCACATTCCATATGAATTGGATTTTTCCAGAATGCAGTCTGCGGCTGTCCAACTGATCGGAATGCACGACTTCAGGGCTTTCTGCGCCTCCGGCCACAGCGTGAAAACCTATGCCCGGACCATGACGCTGGCACAATGGTCGAGAAACGGCGATATAGTCCAGTTTGACATCGAAGGAACAGGTTTTCTTTACAACATGGTCCGCATCCTTGTGGGAACGATGGTTGAAGTGGGCCGTGGAAGGCATACGGCAGAAGAGTTCGGCAAGATCCTTGCGGGCGGCGACAGGCGGCAGGCAGGCATCACCGCGCCTCCCGGCGGACTGTACATGATGTCCGTCCGTTATGGCGAACGACCCGGTGCCGCAACGGCCCGGATCCATCCGGATGAGGAGGGCAGCTGATGAAGATGAACGGCAGGTTGTACAAGGGGCCGGCCGTCCTTGCAAATGCGGGATGTGAGGTGTCGGACAGTTCAGGCGGATATCAGGACAGGCTTGAACGCCTGCTGGTGATGGTGAGCCATGAACTCGGCACCTCAGTGCCGATGTGGCTGTCCAAGAACACAAGGGAATATGTTCAATTCCGGCGCACATCATTTGGCGGCGACCAATTCTTCGATCCGGTTCTGTTCGACCGCATGGAAATCCGCGTTGAGGAGTGAGAAAAGCAACCGAACAGCAGCAAAAAAAGGCCAATGACCGGCCAATGACTGGCCAATGACTGACCACTGTTGCACTTGCTTTGAGAATTAACTGGTCAATGAAAGGAAATAAAAAAAGGCATTAACGCCTTGACGATGCAATATGCCTATGTTACAATTACATACTGCATTGTATAACTTTGCCCGTATTGCGCCCTTTTTACGGTTTGTGTATCTTGACGAAATTCGGCGCTTCCAATGACCACATTATAGCACAGCCGATGAAAATGAACAATACCGGTCAAAGAAATTGCACGAAAATCCGAATCTGAAAGCAGGCTTCCTGTTTCCCTTGTTCCGGCAACCCGTCGGAATGGGAAGGGGCAGGCCCGGGGCAACAATGATATAGATCGGGAGAATGCGAATTGGTGATGGCGTTTGACGAAAACAACCCACATCGGTAACCCTTGGCGGACATTCGCCCAGTCTGTATTTTTTTTGCACTCTTGTCATCCCGCCGACCTCAACGCTGTGTCCTTTATGAGGTGATACGAATGGTTCATCCAGTGCAATTGGGCCGGACAACCCGCATGAGCTTCTCGAAAATCCGGGAAGTCCTCGAAATGCCCAACCTAATCGAAATCCAGAAGAACTCTTATCGACAATTCCTCAACGACGGTCTCCGTGACGTGCTTCATGATGTTTCGCCGATCACGGACTATACGGGCAACCTCGTCATGGAGTTCATCGACTATTCGCTGGACCTCGACAACATCAAGTACGATGTCGAGGAATGCAAGGAGCGGGACAGCACATATTCCGCAGCCCTCAAGGTGAAGGTGCGCCTAATCAACAAGGAAACCGGCGAGGTGAAGGAACAGGAAATCTTCATGGGGGATTTCCCGCTGATGACCGACCACGGCCCGTTTGTCATCAACGGCGCCGACCGCGCCC
>CAZFWQ010000232.1:0-6125 GCA_964522755.1 uncultured Oscillospiraceae bacterium
TGAGAAGTGCATCAACGGATAGGACAGGACCGCGGAGCTTCTAGAGAAGTGCTTCAACGGATGATGAAACTGGATAATCGAATCAAATGAAATGAATTGCGGGAGTATTCATGACGGCAGCCGTTACAATGAAAAAATGGCAGGCAAGAATCTTCGTTGCCTGCTTTCTCGCCTATACAGCGGCGTATGTCTGCAGGGTGAACTTTTCAGTGGCCATACCGGCGATGCAGGCGGACCTGAAACTCAGCAACACCGCCATTGGGATGATCGGCACCTCTTTTTTCTGGGTATACGCCGTGGGCCAGCTTGTCAACGGGTATCTGGGGGACAAGTTCAGCAGCAGGCATTTCGTATTTGCCGGCCTTGTCATTTCCGCCTTCATCAACGTGGCCTTCGGCTACAGCGTCACGCTTTTGTTCATGATGCTCCTTTGGGGGGCCAACGGGATATTCCAGTCCATGCTGTGGGGACCCCTCGTCAAGACACTGTCTCACTGGTTCCCAAGCAAAAGGCACAATCTTGTCGCATTCGGCATGTCCGTCACCCTGATACTCGGCTACCTCATCGCATGGGGCAGTTCCGGCGCCATGGTGAACGCCTTCGGCTGGCGTTGGGTGTTCTGGCTGGCCGCCATCATCGTTTTGGTCCTGGCAGCGGTCTGGTACCTCATGGCGAGGAACAGGCCTTCGGATGCCGGCCTTCCTGATTTGGCCGAAGAGCACGAAAACAAACACTCGCTGTCTCCGGAGGAGATCAGGGAGCACAAATCGTCAAAAACGTCCTTATGGAAAATCATAACGGGAACAAACCTGATTTTCGTGGCACTCACCGGCGTCACGCAGGGAATCATCAAGGACAGCATATCGTTGTGGAGTCCGAAACTGCTGATGGAAACCCAAAACCTTTCGCTCAAGTCAACAGTCGCCATCATACTGATTATTCCCGCAGTGAATTTCGCGGGGATTTTCCTTGCCGGGTGGCTGAACCGGATGCTGAAGTCCCGTGAAAAGCTGACCATCATGGTATTGATGCTTGCTGGCGCGCTGTCTTCATTGGGACTCATGTACTTCATCGGAAGGAACACGACGCTGAGTGTGCTGATGCTGGCTGCGACCTCCGCCTTCATGTTTGGCGCCAATCCGATGATGACGACCGTGATCCCTCTGAATTATGCCTATTGCGGGAAGGTTTCCGCCATTGCGGGTTTCATCGATTTCACGATTTATCTGGGTTCAGGCCTTGCGGGCGTCCTCACGGGGCTTATCGTGGACCTGCTCGGGTGGGACAACGTATTTGTCATGTGGTGCGCGGTTTCTTTGCTGGGTGCTTTTTCAATGTATCTGGGCATCAGGAGGGACCGGAGGGCACGCCGGATGTCCGGCAGGGAAATATCGGTGAAAGGTCTGGACGAAGAGGGCACGGTCCGATGACGGCACAAATTCCGAGGTGGGTCAAAATATGAATCGGAGATGCGGAAATCCTACAGAGGAAATCCTACAGAGGAAATCCGACACGATGAAATCTGACAGAGGAAATCCGACAAAGGGTTGGAAATAACCGCCTGTAATGATAAAGTGGTTGGGATGAAACCGGCCGGCCGATATTCATGAAGGAGTGCCGGGACTGGATTGTACTTTTTGTGCGATGTCGATACGTTTGATTCGCACATTGCGGGTACCGCATGATGGAGGATGGCAATGAATGCTGAAATGATAAGGCTGGGCATCGCGCCCATAGGCTGGACGAATGACGACCTGCCCGAACTTGGCGGGGACATTCCGTTTGAACAGTGCATCAGTGAAATGGCGCTTGCGGGCTTCACTGGATGCGAAGTCGGCAACCGTTATCCGAAAGATCCCAAGGTGCTGCACCGCTTCCTGGCGATCAGGGGCCTGTCCGTCTGCAATGCGTGGTTCAGCTGCTTCTTCACCACCATGGAGGAAGAAGCCACTGTCAGGGCTTTCCTTTCCCACCGGGACTTCCTTCATGCCATGGGGGCGAAGGTGATCGGCTGTTCGGAGCAGGGAAACAGCATACAGGGCTCGGAACTTCCCGTCTTCGGGGAAAAGCCGGTGTTTTCCGAGACCGCATGGCAGAAGCTGGCTGCCGGCATGAACCGGTTGGCGGACCTTGCCGAGGAAAAGGGCATGCGCGTCTGCCTTCACCATCACATGGGAACAGGCGTGCAGACGCCCGCGGAAATAGATCGTTTCCTTGCGATGACCGACATCCGCGTGGGTCTTCTTTATGACACGGGTCATCTTTACTATTCCGAAGGCGGTCAGCAGGCAGTCGAGGATGTGCTGGCAAAACACATCGGACGCATCATCCACGTTCACCTAAAGGATGTGAGGGAGCCGGTGCTGGAAAAGGTCAGGGAAGAGGGCCTGTCCTTTTTGGAAGGGGTGAAGCGCGGCGTGTTCACAGTTCCGGGAGATGGCGTCATCTGTTTCGATCCTGTTTTTGCCGCACTGGACGCTGCCGGATATGAAGGATGGATGGTTGTTGAAGCGGAACAGGATCCGGCCCGGGCAAATCCTTATGACTACGCTGTGGCAGCCCGCAGGTTCATCAGGACCCATGCCGGCATTTGAACATGAAGAACGGTGTGGGCATGAGCATGAAAACGGTGTGCTCTTGAACATGAAAATGGTGTGCTCATGAACATGAAAGCATGGTCATGAACGGGAAAAGGAATGGTCATCGAAGGAGGACGGCAACATGCTGAAGATTGGAATCATTGGCGCGGGGCGCATAGGAAAGGTTCACGCGGAAGGTATCGCGAAAGGGGTGCGAAATGCGCAGGTCCTTGCCATCGCAGACCCGTTGATGAACGCGGACACGGAAAAATGGGCGCGGTCGCTTGGCATCGAATCTGTGGGTGCGGACTACCGCGGCATCCTTATGAACAAGGAGATCGACGCGGTACTTGTGTGTTCCCCGACAGACACGCATGCGGTCATTTCCCTCGAGGCGCTGGACTGCGGCAAGCATGTATTCTGTGAAAAGCCAGTTGATACGGATCCCGCCCGAATAGCAGATGTAATCCGGAAAGTGAGGGAAACGGGCCTGAAGTTCCAGGTGGGCTTCAACCGCCGGTTCGATCACAATTTCAGGGCGCTGCGCCAGGCCGTCGATGATGGCCGCGTAGGAGAAATCCATATGGTCAAGGTTACGTCCAGGGATCCCGGAGCGCCGTCGCCGGAGTATGTCCGGCGGTCCGGAGGCATGTTTCTCGACATGACCATCCATGATTTCGACATGGTCAGGTACCTGTCCGGAAGCGAAGTGGTGGAAATACACGTCAACGCCGCCGTGCTTGTAGATCCGAACATCGGTCTTGCGGGAGATGTCGATACGGCCATCCTGTCCATGAAACTATCAAACGGGGCACTGGCCGTCATTGACAACAGCCGTCGCGCCGCATACGGTTACGACCAGCGTGCCGAGGTGTTCGGCGCAAAAGGAAGCGTCCATACCGGCAACGATACGGTTTCCACACTCGTTTACAGCGGGAGCGAGGGAGTCGTTTCCGAAAAACCCTTGTTCTTCTTTCTTGAAAGGTACATGCAGTCATTTTCCAGGGAGCTTTCGGAATTCGCGGACGCGGTGGAAAAGAACACGGCGGTGCCCGTTACAGCCGAAGACGGGCTCAAGGCCGTCCTTATCGCCATGGCTGCCCGGAAGTCCTGGCTGGAAGGACGTTCAGTTAAAATCAGCGAGGTTTCATGACGGAAAGAGGGTAGCCGAAGAATCCGCTGTGCCCCTGATGGCGATTGACCGTCCGGGTAAGTCGACACGCCGCAGCAGGCGGTTGACCGTCCGGATAAGCCGATACGCCGCAGCAGGCGGTTGACCATCCGGAACATGACGCAGACGCAAGGCAAAGGAGAAAGCGTGTTTGGTAGAATTGAGAATCCGGTCCAAGGCTTCAACCCCCTTTCGACAATAGGCGGACTAAACGCGGACATGCTCATGGACAACGGGTACCTTCTCCTGGCTGCAGGCGAAACCCATGCGTTCGGCAGCAGAACGAAGGAAACCGCGATCCTCCTGTTGTCCGGCGATGTGGAATACGCCTGGCAAGGCAATTCAGTCCTTGCAAGCCGGGCGGATTCATTCAAGGCAGGTCCCTGGTGCCTCCATATTCCTTGCGGCGCGCATGCGGTGGTAACAGCCCTGAAAAACGCTGAACTTTTCGTTTCCGCGGCCGAAAATGAAGCTGCGTTCGCGTCTGTCCTGTACACGCCGGAAAATACCGCATGCACGGAAGCGGGCAGGGATGATCTGCAGGGCACGGCACGGCGGGATATCCGAACCGTCTTTGACTATGCGTCCGCACCGCATTCAAACCTTGTCATGGGCGAAGTAGTGGGATATCCCGGCCGATGGTCCAGTTATCCTCCTCATCATCATGCGCAGCCCGAATTGTATTTCTTCCGTTTCGACAAGCCGCAGGGTTTCGGAGCCTGCTTCATCGGAGATGAGGCGTTCATGACCAGGCACCTGAGCTGCGCGGCCATCCCGGGCGGTCTCGCGCACCCTCAGGCAGCGGCGCCCGGTTACATGCTCCATTATGTCTGGGTCATCCGACATCTGCCCGGCAACCCGTGGAAGGCGGAACGGCGGATACTGCCCGAGCATGAGTGGTTGACAAGGCTCTGAACCTTTGCCCTTGTCATCGGCATCATATTTTGCCCATAGGCCTTCATTCCGCCAGGCTGACAAAAAAAGGAGAAACGGCATGCAAACAGTAAGACTGACTATGGCACAGGCCCTGATACGTTTTCTGGAGAACCAGTTCATGGCCTTTGACAACCGGGAAGAGCGTTTTGTACGGGGCATCTTCATGCTGCCCGGCCACGGCAACGTAGTAGGCCTCGGCCAGGGTATCGAGCAGGAGTTGAAAACGCTGGAACTCTACCAGGGCAAGAATGAACAGGGCATGGCCCATGCCGCCGTCGCGTTCGCCAAGCAGATGAACCGCAAGCAGATTTTCGCATGCACTTCATCGATTGGTCCCGGAGCCGCCAATATGGTCACAGCTGCCGCGACAGCCACGGCCAACAACATCCCCGTGCTGTTCCTGCCGGGCGACACGTATGCCTCGAGGCAGCCGGATCCCGTGCTTCAGCAGATCGAGCAAGCCAACGATCCTTCCGTCACCACCAATGACGCGTTCAGGCCCGTATGCCGCTTCTTCGACCGCGTGAACCGGCCGGAACAGCTCATGTCGGCCATGCTGGGCGCCATGCGGGTACTGACGGATCCGGCGGACACCGGTGCGGTCTGCGTTGCGCTGCCGCAGGATGTGCAGGGTGAAGCATACGACTATCCCGTATCCTTTTTTGAAAAGAGGATACACCGCATCGAACGCCGTCCGGCGGCTGCCTATGCGGTGGAAGAGGCCGTTTCGGCCATCAGGGCATCCGGGAAGCCCATCCTGGTCTGCGGGGGAGGCGTGCGATATTCTGAAGCCGCCGCATCTTTCCAGAGGTTCGCGGAGGAGTTCAACATCCCCTTCGGGGAAACGCAGGCCGGTAAAAGCGCCGTGCGATGGGACCATCCGCACAACCTCGGTGGAATCGGCGTTACGGGCGGCAGTGCCGCCAACGACCTCGCGGGGGAGGCGGACCTTGTGATAGGCGTGGGCACGAGGTATACTGACTTCACGACATCCTCGAAGCATTTGTTCCGTAACCCGGATGTGAAATTCGTGAATATCAATGTTTCAGCTTTCCATACGGCGAAACTGGATGCTGTCAAGGTCATCGCGGATGCAAGGGAAGGCCTGGACGCCATCGCATGCGGATTGCGGGATGCCGGTTACAAGTCTTCATGGCGGGATGAAATTGAGGTTTCCATTGCCGCATGGCATCGTGAACTGGAAAGGCTTGACAATACAACTTATGGCGAATGCTTCACACCGGAGGTGAATGATGGCAACCGCATCGGAATGGAGCAGTTCCATGAAGATATCGGGGCAGTGCTTACGCAAACAGCCGTCTTGGGGTTCGTAAACCGCAGCATCGCGCCGGATTCGGTCGCCGTAGGCGCGTCCGGCAGCCTGCCCGGCTGCATGCAGCGTATGTGGCGCGCGACGGTCCTGGACACATACAACATGG
>CAZFWQ010000233.1:0-6102 GCA_964522755.1 uncultured Oscillospiraceae bacterium
GACAGGATCATGGACATCGCCCGCAGGCACAATCTGCGCGTCATCGAAGACGTGGCGCAGGCGGCGGGGGGCACGTACAAGGGCAAGGTGCTCGGAACCTTCGGAGACTGCGGATGCTTCTCATTCCAGTATCACAAGATCATCACGGCCGGCGAAGGCGGCGCCATCATCACCGACGATCCGATTCTTTATGACCGCTGCATGGGCTATCATGACACGGCCGCATGCTGGAGGCCCAACCGTTTCGCCGAACAGAGGTACGAGGGGGAGCTTTTCTGCGGCGTGAACTTCCGCATGAGCGAACTCACGGGTGCCGTCATGATTGCCCAGCTTGGCCGGCTTGACGGACTGGTCGCGAGGATGCGCCATGCCCAGAAGCGCATCATTGACGGGATACGTGGCACGCCGGGCATCAGGGTACGGCCGGTGACGGATCCTGAAGGCGACGTGGCGGTATGCCTGATGTTCTATATTGACAGCCCCGATAAAGTGGAGGAATTCGTGAAGGCGCTTGTAGCCGAGGGAGTCAATGCCAGCGGCATGTACAATTCAACGATTCCCGACTGGCACATATACGCCCATTGGAAGCACATCATCAACCAGATGACGTCCAACGACATCAAATGCCCATGGAGCTGCCCCTATCACAAGGGTGAACCCGTGGAATACACGGCGGACATGAATCCCAGGACGCTGGAATATCTTGGCCGCATAGTGCACCTGGACATCCCCGCACAGATGACCGAAGAGGACTGCGACATGATCGCGGCGGCCATTCGCAAGGTAGCTGCCGTGCTGGCGTAGGCGCATGCAATAGAGGAGGATGAAGATGTCAAACATTTCCTTGTGCCTTGAAACAGTCTTTCCAGGGATCCCCCTTCATGAACGCATCAGGAAAGCGGCGGATGCCGGATATAAGGCCGTGGAGTTTTGGGATCCCTCCTCGGCGGATATTCCGAAGATGGCAGCCGCGGCCGCGGCATGCGGTGTCACCATCGTAAGCTGCACGCTGAACGAACCGCGTGCCTACCAGCTGGATCAGCAGTCCGGTCCTGTTGCCGCGAATGTGAAAAAATCAATCGCCATAGCCAGGGAACTCGGCTGCACAACGCTAATCGGCTTATCCAGCGATATGGCGGGGCGGCCGGATTCCCAGAAGAACATCATCATTGAAAACCTGAAGCGGATTGCAGGCATGGCGGAAGCCGCGGGTGTAACCATCGTGCTGGAACCGCTCAACTCCCTGGTGGACCACAAGGGCTGCTATCTGGACAGCTCCACGGTGGGGTTTGAAATAGTCAAGTGCGTGGACAGCCCCAACGTCAAGATCCTGTATGACATCTACCACATGCAGATCATGGAGGGCAACCTCCTGGCGAACATCACGCCCAACATCGGCCTTGTCGGACACTTCCATGCTGCGTGCGTCCCTGGGAGGAATGAACCCATGCTCGGGGAGGTTAACTACAAGGTTGTCCTGGACAGGATCGACAAACTGGGCTATACACGTTACGTTGGACTGGAGTATTGGCCGACTTACGACCATGAAAAATCGATACGGGACTGCCTGCTGTACATGCGGGGATAAGTCCGGCCAATGCCGGACACCGTGCCTGCGACACCATCCTGGCAGCACCGTGCCGACGTCCTGTTGACAATCAAAACGGTCAAACATATAATACGCATAAAAGGATTTATCTAATCTGCAATTGGTCTCTCTACCAAGGATTACCACTGAAGTGGCTGGCTTTGGGATTCTATTCTTGCTTGCAGAAAAAGGCACCTTCCAATGTTTGTGCTAACCTTCTGAACTTTGTCCGCATACCCAACTTGTTGAACCGCCTGCTTTTTCAATAGCCGATGCGCAAGTACGTGGTGATTTTCGATTACCCCCGCATATTGGTAGGAAATACAACAGGAAAGAGATGGTTGGGGATAATAATGATGAAGAAGCCGAATTACTGGAAAATTTTATGGCGGGATATCAAGGCTCAAAAGTTCCTTATGCTTCTCGTATGGCCCGCGATCATTTGGCTGTTCGTTTTCTGGTACGCACCCCTGTTCGGTGTGGTGATTGCCTTTCAAAACTATAATGTGGGTCTGGGCGTTCTCAACAGCCCACTGGTTGGGTTCAAGCATTTCATCGAGCTATTCAACGACAAACTGTTCTTCAACGCCTTGCGCAATACGCTCATGTACAGTTTCCTGAACCTTATCATAGGATTTCCCGTCCCGATCATCTTCGCCCTCATGCTCAGCGAACTGGGTGGCATGAAGAATTTCAAGCGCGTGACGCAGACGATCAGCTATATGCCGCACTTCCTCTCGTGGGCGTTCGTCGCTAGTTTCCTGGTCTCCTTCCTCTCGGGCAACGGCCTGTTCAACCAGATCCTCATCATGCTTGGACTGCGCAGTGAAGGATATGCCTTCATGGCCAACCAGGGCTCCTTCATCGCGGTCATCATCCTATCTGGCATATGGAAGGGTTTCGGCTACAGTTCCATCATCTACCTGGCGGCGATGTCCTCCGTCAGCGTGGAGATGTATGAAGCCGCACTGATCGACGGCGCCAGCAGGTGGCAGAAAATATGGTATGTCACGCTGCCGAGCATTAAACCCACCATTGTCGTCCTGCTCATCCTATCCATCAGCAGCATGATCAACTCCAACTTTGAACAATTCTTCCTTTTGAGCAACCCGCTCGTGACGGATGTCGCACGGGTCATTGACGTCTATACATACAACATCGGCTTTGAAAAAGGCAGGTTCTCATACGGCACCGCAGTCGGACTGTTCAAATCGGTGGTATCTCTGTTGCTGCTGGTCACCGCCAACTTTGTCTCGCGAAGGGTCGTTGACGAGAGCATTTTCTGATTACATGCGAATGAACCGGAGGACTTGCAAATGGCAAAAAGCAACATGCGCGGACTGAACCACAAAACCTTGTTCGACTATGTGGATACCTTCCTGCTTGCACTAATAGTCATCGTCACGTTCTATCCGTTCTGGAGCGCGCTGATCCTCTCCCTGAACGATCCGTCGGATTCCCTTAACGGACGGCTCCTGTTTTTGCCCAGGTCGTGGACATTGATGAACTACAGGCACTTTTTCGCAAGGAATGATTTTCTGCTGGCTACCCTGCGTTCCGTCGTGAGAACGGTATTCGGCGCTTCCCTCAGTGTTTTGTTCACTGCTGCCATCTCCTACGGCACATCCAAGAAATATCTGCGGGGACAGAAAGTTTACCTGGCCATCATCCTGTTCACCATGTATGTGAGCGGCGGACTGATCCCCACCTTCTTGGTGATCAAGAGCCTGGGTTTGTACCAGAACTTCCTTGTCTACATCATCCCGGCCATGTACAGTTCAATCAACGGAATCATCATGTTCACCTATTTCAAATCCATCCCGGCGGAACTGGAGGAATCGGTCAAGATTGACGGAGGCAACGACATCATCATCTTTTTCCTGATCATCATTCCCGTATCCATGCCGATGATCGCCACCATCACGCTGTTCAATGCTGTCGGACAGTGGAACTCCTGGTTCGACACACTCCTGTATGGCGGTGGAAAGCTCATGACACTGCAGGGACTTCTTGTCACCATTCTCCGTGATGTAGCCCAGGCTAAGAAACTGGCCGAAACCAGCACCTTCTTCCAAGGCTACAGTTTCTACAAGCCTACCATCGAATCCGTCAAGGCCACATCCATGATGATCACGGCCATCCCCATCATCATGATCTACCCGTTCCTGCAGAAATACTTTGTGAAAGGCATCATGATCGGCTCCCTGAAGGGTTGAACCCATATTCATACAAACACGTCCCTGCATGTGCGTCCAGCGTTAGCTTACCTTCATCCAGATGAGGTGGTATGCGCAGCCCGTATGTGATGACGCGCTTGTATAAATAAAATCAATTTTGCAAGGAGGAAAGAAAATGAAAAAAGCAAACCGATTGCTGGCAATGGTGATGGCTTTTCTGATGGTCATTGCACTGCTCGCAGGATGTGGCGGCACAGCCACACCCGAGACCACGGCCGCAGCGGCCACGACAGCCGCAGCAGCCACGACTGCAGCTGCCGAGACCACGGCGGCCGCCGAAACCACGGCCGTCGCCGAGACCACGGCGGCTGCCGAGACCACGGCCGCGGCTCCCTCTGAACCTGTTTACAGTTATCTGTCCGACACGTCTCCCATCACCATGACCCAATGGTACCGCGGCCGCTGGTGGGACGGCGTCATTGACGAAGGAGACGGCTGGGATGATTCCGCCGTTGCCAAGCGCATCCAGGAGAAAACCGGCGTAACCCTGAAATTTGAAGTGCCCGCTGCCGCCGAGGCAGAGGCCATCGGCCCGATGATCGCCGCCGGCACCTATCCCGAACTCCTGACATTCGGCAGCACCACCAGCCCGTATCTCGCGCAGATGAAGGAGGCAGGCCTCATCTACAACCTGACGGAACTGTCCGCGCAATATGCTCCCGCCATGTATGACCAGAACCTGATCACAAAAACGATGCGCGCCTTCTGGAGTGATGAAAAGCAGCAACTCTGGTTCTATACCGGGTTCGAAGGCAGGGATGCTTCCATCCAGGCGTACCTGGACATCGGCTTTGCCCCGACTTCCGGCGAAAACATCGTCTATGTCAGGAAAGACATGCTCAAGGCTTGGGGCAAGGACGACGTAGCCAACTGGGCGGATTTAAACGACCTGCTCGACTTCATCGCCAAGAACTACAAGGGCACGGACGCCATCCGCCTGGATACCGGGACTCAGCTTCAAGGTTCGATGGGACGCCATTTCCTTTCGGCATTCGGCGTGCATCTGAGCAGGACCTATGTCGACACCGCGAACAAGCAGCTCCTTTACATGCTGAAGGACCCGAAAGCCGTGGATTACCTCAAATGGCTCAATGGCCTGTACGGTAAAGGCATCATCAACGATTCCATGATCGCCGACACTCAGGACATCAGGGATGAGAAAGTGTATGCGGGCAATTACGGCGTCATCGTCTCCTCCTCCTTCAACGCATCCAACACCATCAACACGACCATTGCGAAGAACAACGGCAACGCCGACAAAACCTACGTCGCGCTCAGCCAGGTTTCTTACAATGACCAGGGATATTTCCAGGCCGAGACCATCAAGAACAAGGGATTCATACCCACCGTCATCACCAAGAACTGCAAGAATCCGGACAGGGCGATCCGCCTGATGGAGTACCTGCTCACCGAAGACGGCCAAGTCACCGGCATCATCGGCGTTGAAGGCGTCACATGGGAATGGAAGGACAACAGGAGGGTGCTGATGGCGGAACCCGCCGCGCTCATCGCCTCCAACCTCTCGGAATACGTCGCCAAATACAAGGTCCTTGGCGCCCTTACCCCGTATGCATCGCAGGTTTACTGGGCTCAATACTGCGACGACTTCCTCACCCCGACAGGATATCTGAGGCAGGAAAACAACTACCTCCTCGGGCCGTTCCTGACGGAACTCTGGAACTATGGCTTCATCAATACCCGCGAATCACTTTTGTCCGGCACGGATGAAGAAGTTACCGGAACAAAGCTGAGAGAGCTTGAAGACAGCTATTCGTCCAAGATGATCACAGCCAAGAGCCAGACCGAATTTGACGGATACCTCGCCTCGATTCTCAAGGATGCCGACGAAATCGGCCTCGCCAAGCTCGAAGCCTGGTACACGAATGATTATCTCAAGAATTGCAAGGCCCTGGGTGTTACGCCTTGGGAAAAACTGTATGGCTCCATTCCCGTATTCACTGAGAAAATAACTCTCAAGCGTTAATCCGCATCTCGGAGAAACAGGATGGACCAGCGTCGTCCGTCCTGTTTTTTTTCCCAATCGTTTTTCCAGGCTTCTTCCCATCCATCATTCCAATGATTCGCCAATCGGTTTTTCGAATGTCCGCATATGCCGGACTGCTGCGCATGAAAGCGACTGTTCTCTGTGGGAGCAATGATATAGAGGAGGCACCATGATGAAAAGCATTTTCATTATTTGGAATGACGGTGAACACAGAGGGATCATCACCGCCAATGACTCGGTCATTTCAAGTCCTTCCGGCGAATTCTGCAGCG
>CAZFWQ010000234.1:0-6083 GCA_964522755.1 uncultured Oscillospiraceae bacterium
AGCCTAAAATTTTCCATATATTCACCACGATGAGGCAGGGCAGCGCCAACCGCTCATCAAACAGCCAGTCACTGCCAGGCAGATCCATCAGCCAAAGGATTTTGTTGAAGATGCCGGACCCCGGATCGAACAGGTACAGCCAAATCATTGAAACAGAAACCATGGACGCGACATAGGGGTACATCAGCAGCGCCCGTATGACATACATCGTTTTACCCTGCCTGTTGACACACAGGGAAGCTACGAAGCCAAGGAACATCAGGGGGACAATCGAGAAAAATGCGAAAGCCAGGGTATTCAGCACCGAACGGAGAAAGCTCTGATCCCGCATCAGCTTTATGTAATTCCCGATTCCTATGAAATCTTTCGTGCCGAGGTTGTAATTCGTGAAGCTGTTGAAAAGATTCTGCAGCAGGGGATAAACCACGAAAACGGAAAAAAAGGCAAAGAAGGGCAGTATCAGCAGGTAGGCCGATACTGCGTCCCCCGTCATCTTCTTTCTTCCCGTTCCCGGAACCGTGCGCACTTTGCTCATGAAACCTGTTTTCATGCCATCCCTGCCACTCATGAATCCTGTTTTTCTGCCTGCCCCGCAAGGCAGACGTACGAATCGTCTCCTTGCTCATGAGTCCTGTTTTTCCGCCGGTCCTGCAAAGCTGATGGACGAATCGTCACTTGGTTTCGTCAAGCAGCGCCTGCTGGGCCTTCTTGAGCGCTTCTTCAGGCGAAGCCTTGGAGTACAGCACTTCCTGCACCATGGTGTTCCTGATTTTCTGGAAAGCTGCCGCCCATGTGGTGCGGGGCATGCCGATGCCGTTGGCCACGCAGGAAGCGCGGATGGCGTTCATGGGATTGAGGGCCGTGAAGGCTTCCACCTGTGAATTGCGGGTGACGGGGATATTCAAGTCGGTGGCGCGCTTCATCACTTCTTCCTTGGTCAGGGCGAAGGAGATGAACTTGAATGCGGCGTCCGGATTCTTGCAGTCGCCTCCGATGAAGAGCATGTTGCATCCGGAGAAGGTCTCCTGCTTCTTGCCAGTATTGGAGGGTGGGAGCGCGATGCCGATCTTGTCCTTGTAAGCCTCGTTCTTGAGCATCCCGGTCAGTGCCACGTTGTTGATGAGCGTCATGGCCGCGTTGCCGTTGATGAAGGGATTGATTTCGGTATTGCTGAAGGGGATGCTGACATTGCCGATGAAGGAAGAGAGGAACGTGAAGGCTTCCGCCTTTTCCGGCGTGTCAAGCGTGGGCTTGCCGTCGGCGTCATAGTAGCGGCCGCCGTTGCCGAAGACGAAACAGTCGAATTCAACGAAATTGCCTGCCGATTTCGGGAAGGAGAAACCGGACGTGACGATGCGCTCCCCTTCTTTGACAGTAAGCTTTTCCGCGTATTGCTTCAGCTCTTCCCAGGTCTTCGGCGCCTTTTCAGGGTCCAGTCCCGCGGCGGAGAAGAGGTCCTTCCGATAAGCGAACACGTAGGGCGTCGTGGAATAGGCCAGCCCGTAAACTTCCTTGTTGTACGTGCCGTTTGCCAGGACGCTGGGCATGATGTCATCCTTGCCTTCCCAGGTATTGAAGTATTTGGTGACCGGCTGGTAGTTTTTCGCCACAGCCCTTGCAGCCACGGACATGATGCCATGGCCGATGATATCCGGACCCATCCCGGCGCTGAACATGGAGTTCAATTTCGTTTCCATGGGTTCGCCCACAGCCGCGTCGTCATATTGAATCCTGATGCCGGGTGTCACCGCCTCGAAGCGGGTAATCAGCCCCTTCCAATAATCAGCCTCCGCGGCGTCATTCCCGATGCGCACGAACTTCAGGGTCACGTCCTGGGCTGGGGGTTTCTGCGCGCATCCCAATGGAAGAAAGACGAGGACGGCGGCAAGCAGCAGTATGATGAGTTTCTTCATTTTTCTCTCCTTCATGTTTTGTGATTGTGGGTGTCTTGTTGATTCGGAATTGTGTTTGCATTGAATATTCCCGTCTGTGGCTGCATTGGTGATTCATGACTGTGGCTGCATTGAACATTCCGGATTGTGGGTGTCTTGTTGATTCAGTCTAGATTTTCCTTCCCTCCAGCAGATGACCGTTCAACCAGCCTGACAGGGCGAACGGGTCCTGTCGGCGTATCAGTTCGCCATATAGCGTTTTTCTCAAAACAGCCAGGACATCGGCGTTTGCAGGGTCATGAATTACGTTTCTCTTTTGCCCCGGGTCGGAATTTCCATCGTATAACTCATCGATGTCCGTCATGTTCCAGACATAGAGCCAGTCTTTTGTGCGAATGCTCCGCTGGGAATACAGGCCGAACTGCTGGCCGCTGGACGAGGATACCGCGAAGGAACGGTCCGGATGGCATTCGCCGGCCAACAACGGCGCCAGCGAGATGCCGTGTCCCGCCTTGACGGCCACGCCGCACAAATCTCCGATGGTTGCTCCGAGATCGAGGCAGTTGCTTACAAATTCATCCGGCCTGATGCCTGCCGCCACCTTGCGGGGATACCGGATGACCAGCGGGGTCCGCGTCACGTCGTCATACAGGACATAATGCTTGTCCAGCATGCCATGTCCGCCGCACAGGTCGCCATGGTCGGTGGTGTAGATGACCAGCGTGTCTTCGGCAAGTCCCTGTCTGTCAAGGCTGTCCAGCATGATCCCGACGGCGTCGTCGACCTGGCTGACCATGCCGTAATACATGGCAAGCGTTGACTTCCACTGGTCCCAGGTCCTTCCTTCCAATCCCCAGTTGCGCAGCTGCTGCCGCTGGATATAGGGTTTTCCTTCCAGCGTGTCTCCCATGCTGTCCCAAGGTTCCAGGGCATCGGGGTCGTACATGCCGCAAAACGGTTCGGACGGTCTGCATGGAAGATGCGGGTCCGTGAAATCCACCCGGACAAACCACGGCTGCACGTTTGAAACCGACTGCGACATCAGCTCGCAGGCGCGTGCCGCGGCCTGGTGTGTCTTGCTGTCTGGCAGAAGGAGGGGGCTTGGTTCTCCAAACCAGCCGTTGCCGTACGACAAGGCCGGGTACTTGCCGGCAACCATTGCATTGTATCCGCTGCCATCGATGTGGTCGGAGAAACCGAAGTCTGCCGGCGTGTGAGTCAGCGATGAATTCCACTTGCCCACAAGTGCGCAGCGGTATCCCGCCCTGGACAATGCGGCCGTATGGTATCCCTCATCCGGTTTGACGGTTGCCGTGGGGATGAAATCGTTGTTCCACAGCGCCCCGTAGCTTTCAGGCGCACGGCCGCTGAGCAGCGACTGCCGCGCGGGAGCGCACACGGGGCAGGGCGTGAAGGCATTTCCGAAGAACGCGCCTTCACGCGCAAGCCTGTCGATATGCGGGGTGCTGATTCTGAACCTGCCGGCGCAGCCCAACGCGTCAAGGCGGTGCTGGTCGGCGATGATGAGCAGTATGTTGGGTTTCACGCGGCGTCTCCCATGATGGCAGTGCTCAAGGCGTTTCGGTGGGGCAGTGGATGTCGCCATGTCTGAAACACGCATGTCAATCGGTTGATAACGTCCGGACCCATATCCGGCAGTGGAACCGTTTGGGCCGACATGCTCAGATCGGTTTGTAAATGTCGCCGTGCAGGTTGGGCAGCGCTTCCGGACGTACCACCGTTCCGCCCTCTTCGAAAGACTTGATGGCGGCGAACGTGTATTCCAGGGTTGCGAGCGCATCGCGGCCCGAAGCGCGCAGCTGTTCAAGCGGCACCTTGTTGGTTACGTCTTCCAGATAGGCGTGGAGCCTGGCCGGGAAAGTGGCGCCGAAATCCGAAATGCCCGTATTGAGGATTTCATTGGGTTCCGGAGAAGCCATGGAGCTCTTGGGCTGTGAGGCATCCCAGAACGAGAGTTTTTCCACGCAGTTTTCGATGACGAACGTTCCTTTTGTGCCGGCCATTTCAAAGCTCCACCAGCCGCCGAGGCCGAACATCGCGTCGCCACGCTGGGAAAGGAGATACCCTGTGCTGCCGTTTTCAAAGCGCACATGAACGCTGTTGATCGAATACATCAGGTCATCCGCCGTTTTGCGCACGCCGGGTTTGCTGAGATAAGCCTGGATATGTGTGATGTCTCCGCCAAAGTGGCGCATCACGGAAAAGGGGTGCGCGAGAAATGCCTTGAGATGGGAATAGGGACGCTGCCACCGGGCTGACCCGCGACCGCCGTAACCGGCTTCTCCGCCATTGAATCCCATCTTGTGAACGATGTAGACCGGTTCGCCAATCTTGCCCTCGTCGATAAGCTGGTCTGCGCGATCTGCGGTCTTTGTGAAGAAATGATTGAGGTTGCATCCCAGGTAGACGCCTTTCTCGGCGGCGAACCGAACCATTTCGCGGGCTTCCCTCACATCGTTCGAGATGGGCTTCTCCACAAGGACATTCTTTCCGGCGGCGATGGCTTCCATGGCGGGGACGTAATGCCAGCTGCCGTTTTCATAACCTGAAGTCGTGACGTCGACTATGTCCAGATCCGGCATCGCCTCGAGCATTTCCTTCAGGGAATAGAAGGCCGGGACTCCGAACTTCTCCGCGGCCGCATCCGCCTTGTCGTGCTTGACATCGCAAACGGCGACCAACGCAGCCAGTTCATCCTTCATGTAGACGTCCCCGTGCATGTTGCCAATACCGCCCATTCCGACCAAACCGATTTTCAGTGCCATTGATTTGTCCTCCTTCATGATTTTTCCCAACTCATTCATTCTTCCTGAACCCGGTCGGGGATATCCCCGTTACTTGCCTGAACTGCCTTGAGAACAGCGATATGTCGGAGAATCCGAGAATCTCCGACACATGGGCTACGGAGTTGGCCTCATTGCGGAGCAGTTCGGCAGCCTTGGCCATGCGGAAGTTCCGGGCATATTCCGCGGGAGTGGATCCCAGCAGGTTCTTGAACTGCTTGGAGAGGTATCCCATGGACAGGCCTGCCGCCTTGGCCACGTCTTCCAGCGGGACGTCGTTTCGATAATTGGCCTCGATAAACGCAACGGCTTCGAAAATGTGCATGAAGTTGGCGCTGGCTCCGTTTCCCGACAAGGCGCTGTTGCTGTACAGGCGGGCATACGCCACGAGCAGTCCGTAAAACAGCGATTTCAGCTTCAGTTCCCAGCCCACGGTGCGGTTCAGGCGTTCCCAGGTCATTTTTTCCAACAGCAGCAGCAGTTCCTGCGTTTCCGCAAGGCCCGCATGCACCCGCTGGAACCCCGTGCGGCCATGCAGGAGCCATGACAGCCCCTGCATCGCGTCGATTTCACGTTCCTGTCCTGCGAAGGCTGTCGCCGTGAACAGGCAGTTGTACAGGGAGGTGTTGTTGGCGCTGATGTAGGAATGCACTTCGCCGGGCAGGATGATGAAGACGTCTCCGGTAGTCAGGATTTGCGTATTGCCCTCGTGGCTGTGCAGCGCCACTCCCCGCTCAATGAAGACCAGTTCAAAGAATTCATGGCTGTGAAGGCTTACTTTTCCGTGATGCTTGTAGCCGGTGACAAACACAGGAGGCATGCCCGGTTCAAAATACTCACTGTTCGCGGTGCGGCTGTGATTCACGGACAACTCCTTTACTGATTGGAATGTGGTTTTCATTTCGTAATTTCTGAAACCTTGACGGGCTGGCCTCCCCGTTTGATGGATTCGATGGCGGCATGTATCACGCGGCTGGCTTCAAGGCCGGCTTGCCCGCTGCCGTCGATGTCTTCAGGCCGCACGCCGCTTCTGACCTCGCGGACAAAAGTGGCGATCCTGTCGGCGAACGTATCGTAAAACTGGCCGTAACCGCCGAAAACAGGATTCGTGTACTGCTGCTTTATCCAGGAATCCGCAGGGTACAGCGTGGCTTCGCGCCACATGTCCTCCAGGACCATCCGACCGCCGACTCCCGCCACATCGCAGCGTTCCATCGGATGGCCCCGCCGAATGTCGTAGGAACTGGTCAGGTGGCCGACGGCGCCGCACTTGAACCGGATGTTCGTGGATTGGGTGGAATAGATGGAACGACCGCTCGCTTTCATCGCAAAGCACTGCACTTCTTCCACATCTCCGCCGAAATAGCGCAGGATGTCCACGCTGTGC
>CAZFWQ010000235.1:0-6050 GCA_964522755.1 uncultured Oscillospiraceae bacterium
TTTTGTCATCCATATCGTCATCCATTCCGTCATTTATTCTGTCATCTATTCCATCATCCATTCCGACATCCATACCGATATACATTTTGTCATTTAATTTGTCATATATATCCATATGAAAAGCGACTGCCGTTCCAGATGCCGCGGACTTCGGATGTTCAGCAGATGCGCGGCAGTCCTTCACCGGACATAGAATCAACGAGCCTGTTCCCACCGAGCCTCGTGTGAAGGATGACAGCGGCGCGCCCGGGATTTTCAGGATCTGAAGCCAGAAGCGTTCCGATTTTGGCCGCATCGCAACCCAGCTCAGTCTCGCGCAATGCTCGAAGTGCCCTCCCGCATTCGTTGTCCGGTACAAACAGAAGGACTTTTCCTTCATTGCCCATGTACATGGGGTCAAGGCCCAGAATTCCGCAGAATGCGCCCACTTCAGGCTTTACGGGAATGGCGCCCTCTTCCAGGCGGCAGCGGAGGCCTGAAGCCAGGCACAGTTCGTTCAGTACGGTGGCCAATCCACCGCGCGTGATGTCCCTCATGGCATGCACATGAACCCTCTTGCTCCGAAGGGCATCCACCAGCGGCAGGAGAACGGCGCAGTCGCTTCGAATCCCATTCCTGATCCCAAGACGCTGGCTGAGGATGCATGCATGGTGGTCCCCCAGGCTGCCCGACACGATCACGGCGTCTCCGGGTTTGCCGCCATCCGGCAAAATGGGTTTGCGCCTCCCCAGCATTCCGATGCCGGAAGTGTTCAGGTATAGCCCGCCTTTGCCTTCGACCACCTTTGTATCAGCGGCTGCAATGACAACGCCGGCCTCAATGGAGGCAGCCTTCATCGATATAACAATATCTTCCAGAACATCAAACGGCAGACCTTCTTCCAGTATGAATCCCGCAGAAAGCCAGCGCGGCGTGGCGCCCATGCACAGCAGGTCGTTGACTGTACCGCAGACGGCCAGCCTGCCGATGTCGCCCCCGGGAAAGCGGATCGGGTCGACTACGAAAGAATCAGTGGAAAATACGCAGGGACCGGTACTGGGCAAAACGGCGGCATCTTCCTTCCTGTCAAGAATCGGGTTGGACAGATGCCGTTCGAATATGGCGGCTATCAGTCCGGCCGTCTCCAGGCCGCCGCTGCCATGGGCCATGACGACATGTTTCATTTGAAATCCTCCGATATTTGATATCCTTCGACGCTATTGCATGTATCCCCGGAACCTGTGCCAGATGCCGCAGGCGCCTTCACCGGACACCATGCAGGGTCCCCGCGCATCCTGCGGCGTGCAGGCAGTGCCGAACAGGGGGCAGCCCGTCGGTTGGATGCGCCCGAGAATGACATCCGCGCAACGGCAGGCGGTATCGGCGGGAGGGTCCGTGCCGAGTTCCCTGCTGCCGGCGTCAAAGCGTGAAAAAGGTTCTCTCAGGAACAGGCCGGAGTCGGGAATGACGCCGATGCCGCGCCAGGCGGACGGTCCCGGTTCGAACACCGTGCCGAGCAGGGCGAGTGCCTTTTGATTTCCCTCCTGGCGGACCACGCCCGGATAAAGGTTGAAAACACCGTGATGGCCGTCACGAACCGCATGGACAAGTTGCCGGATTGCCAGCAGGATATGTTCCGGGCTGAATCCGGCGACCGCGAAAGGGCGCCCGTACCGGTTCGCCAGTGACAAGTAGGCATTGCTGCCGATGATGGCGCTGACATGGCCGGGTGCAATGAAGGCGCCGATGGGCTCGCCGCTGCCAAGAATCAGTTCAAGCGCAGGAAGCACTGTGCGCAGCGAAGTGAGGAGTTTCAGGTTCTGAAGGCCTGTTTCCATTGCATTTTTTACAAGAACGGCATAAACGGGCGCAGTGGTCTCAAAACCAACCGCGGCGAAGACATGGATATGGTCGGGATCTTTTTCGGCAATCTCCAGAAGATCGAGGGGGGAATAGACGAAGCGGACATGGCCTCCTTCCGACTTTGCATCGGAAAGACTTTGGGAGGTACCCTTGACTTTCATCATGTCCCCAAAGGTGTAGACTATGCAATCAGCCCGCATGGCCATTTCCACCGCCTTGTCGATGTAAGCGGCGGGCGTGATGCACACAGGGCAGCCAGGCCCTGATATAAGCGTGATGCCTTTTGGCAGAAGGCTGCGGATGCCGCCCTGCATGATTGCGGCGGTATGTGTGCCGCACACCTCCATGATGCGGATTTCCGGCCCGCTCCAGTGCCGAAGGTCGTCAATGATATCCTGAGTCGTCATCTGACGCGTCCTTCCCGCTCGGGGGCCAGCACCTCATCCAGTTCAGCCAGCAGGGCCAGAAGTTCTTCCGCCTGTTCCCGCCTCATGACTTCAATGGCGCACCCGGCATGGACCAGGACATGGTCGCCGATATTTGCGTCAACCAATCCCAGACTCACCCTCATCTGATTCCCAAAAAAATCAACCGTTGCGGTATCACCATCCATGGATATGATTTCACCCGGTACTGCCACACACATGTCTATCCTTTCCTGCAGGCCACAAAAGCCTGACCGAGAGCCAACCCGCCGTCATTCGGCGGAACCCGGCGATGGAGGAATACCCGGAAACCTCCTGCCTCCAGCAAGGGCAGCAGGAGGTCAAGCAGGAGGCGGTTCTGAAAAACCCCTCCGCTCAGGGCGACGTCCTTTGTATTGTGTGCCGGCGCGAGACAGCTCAGCATCTTCATTGTGGCACAGGCCACGGCATAGTGGAAGGCCCGCGAAAGCAGACCGGGGTCTATTCCCCGTCTCAAGCCGGCAAGCAGCTCTGAGAAAATGGGGGCAGGATCGAGGATAGGCATTCCGTCGCGCGTCTCATCAAAACCGAAGGCAAGGAAGGGGATGCCGCCATCGTGCCCGAAGGCAAGGAGTGGGATGCCGCCATCATGCCCGAAGGCAAGGAAGGGGGAGCCGCCATCATGCGGAATGGAGTCCGTGAATTCGGGAATACGCGCTTGTGGGCCGACAGTATTTTCCGCATATTGAAAAATGTCCTGTTCATGCTGGAAAATGCCTGATATCCCCGCGTGAACGGCGGCTGCTTCCAGCAGGATCGCGCACTCGCCCTCATAGCGGGATACCTGTGAAAATCCCAGAAGGGCGGAAACCGCATCAAAAAGGCGTCCCATGCTGCTTGAGGCAATCGTGTTCACGCCGTGGCGCAGGGCGGCAGTCACAAGGGCATCCCTGCCGGTGTCCGCTTTGCCCGGGGGCATGCAGAGTCCTGACGCATGGAGGTGGCAAAGGAGGGATTTCCATCCTTCTTCCACTGAAGCGTCGCCTCCCAGCATGGGGATGGGTTTCAGAGCGCCGGCCCTGGTGAAGCCGCCCCCCGTGCAGACAAGGAATTCGCCGCCCCAGACAGATCCGTCCAAGCCGTAACCGGTCCCGTCGAACGAGACGCCCAAAACAGGCCCCTCCAGATTGTGTTCCGCCATCACGGAAGCGATATGGGCATGATGGTGCTGCACGGTCACGATGCGGTCCGCGGGGAAATCCGCCAAAAGCGGGAAAGCCCATGTGCGATACCGGGGATGCGCATCGCAGGCGATCAGGCCGGGCTTGCCCCCAAGCAGGGCCACGGCATGGGTGATGGATCTGTTCCACCCAAGCCAGGCCGCTTCATCATCGAGATCCCCCAGATATTCGCCCATGTGCGCATATCCGTCCTTCACCAGGCACCATCCTGCTTTCGACTGTCCGCCGAGAGCCAGCACGGCATGCCCGGCTGCCGGATGGATATCTGATTTTTCAGCCTGTTGATTAACCGGAAGAATGGATGGAAGAATGAGCGGAAGAATCGGGGAGATTGTCAGCGGCGCATAACCCCGTGCCCTGCGAATCAACTGGGGCTGCCCGCCGGTTATCCAGGCAACGGAATCATCCTGGGGTGCGACAATGCGGCGGTTGTTCATCAGAACGGCATCCAGACCCATTTCCAGCCATTCCATCATCAGGAAGTCGTCTGATATGACAGGATGTCCGGACAGATTCGCACTCGTCGCCACAAGCGGTCCGGTTTCATGCAGAATCAGCTGATGGAGCGGGGTGTAAGGAAGAAAAGCGCCGATATGGCGGCTTCCTGAACAGACCAGGGGTGACAGGGATTTCTCTGATACCGGCCTGAAAGGTTCCGGCAGCGGCTCCGTCTTCTGTTCAAGCAGCGGCTCCAACAGCACAATGGGGTGTGCCGGGCTTTCAAGCAGGTTCGCTTCGGCCATGGAAACCTTGCAGGCGGATCGAATCGAAGCCATGGATGGGAACATCACCGCAAAAGGCTTCGCATCTCGCTGTTTCACCGCGCGCAGCCGTTTGACGGCATCATCCGAAAACGGGTCGCAAAGAAGCTGATAGCCGCCGATTCCCTTTAGCGCCACGATGCGTCCTGCCAGAAGCAAACGGACCGTTTCCGCAAGAATGTCTTCGGAATCGCGGAAGTGTTTTTTCCGGTCATATCCCTCATCAGTGAAAGCGGACTGCGAGGCTCCTGCCATATGCAGCGCCAGCTGTGGCCCGCATTCGCGGCAGGAGATCGTTTGGGCGTGATGCCGCCGGTCTGCCGGATCCAGATATTCCGAACTGCAGGAGGGGCACATCGGGAAATCAGCCATGGAGGTGGTGTGGCGGTCAAATGGGAGGGATTCCATGATGCTGTACCGGGGTCCGCAGTCCGTGCAGCTGATGAAAGGATGGCGAAACCTCCGGTTGGCTGAATCGTTCATTTCCCGCAGGCAGCTCTCGCACACGCTGAGGTCGGCAGGTGGCATGGACAGGCCGGAGGGCGAATCCAGACTCCTGATGATATGGAATCCGCCATCCCCGGCATCTTGACCCGAATCCAATTCTGTGACGCTGAAACCCTTGATGTCGCTATGGGGAGGACCGACTCGCGCTTCCCGAAGGAAGTCGGACGCCTCTTCCCGCGAACCGGAGACGAGGATTTCAACCCTTCCCCCGGTATTGCGGACCCAACCGCACAGCCCGTGTTTCACTGCAAGGCGCGCGATGAAGGGGCGGAACCCGACTCCCTGGACTACGCCTTCCACCGTGACAGCACAGACGATGCCGGACTCGCGCAGGCTGCCTGGCACCCTTTCGCCGCCGGACTCCGGTCCAGCCTTCATGCCGGTCAAGTCAGCCGTATCGGCGTCATGGCCGGAAACCTTGTTCATCTTCCGCTCGGATTGTCTTTTCGTGATGCACTTTTCCTTTCCGCCATCGATTCGATCCACTCGGCCACTTCATGAAAACCTTCGCCGGTTCGCCCCGAGACCTTGAACAGCGGCGCATTCCGGTTCAACGCGCGGACGCCCGCCATGAAGAAGGCTTCGTCAAAATCCAGATACGGAATGAGGTCTGTCTTGTTAAGCAGGATGCAGTCGGCCTTTTCGAACGCAAGCGGGTATTTGTAAGGTTTGTCGCTGCCCTCCGTCACGGTGGATACGAGCAGCTTGATATCTTCGCCAATCACGAATTCCGCCGGGCAGACCAGGTTCCCGATGTTTTCGATGAAAAGGATGCTGCCGGGCAAAGGCGTCATCTCGGAAACGGCGTGTTCGATGAGGGGGGCGTCCAGATGGCATGCGCCGCGGGTATTGATCTGCAGGGCTGCCACGCCCAGTTTCCTCAGGGTCTGCGTGTCGATGTCGGACTCTATGTCCCCTTCGATGACGCATGACACCCGGATCTTCAGATTCTCCATGATCCGGATGAGGCTCGCGGTTTTCCCCGCCCCCGGCGCGCCCATCACATTCACGCAGAAGATGTCCTTTTCATGCAGCATTTTGCTGACACGCGCCGCAATCCGGCTGTTTTCATCCAGAATGCCTTCCATCACTTCAATGCGCATCCCCGTCATCATCCTTTCATGACCTTAATATAATCCGCGTGGAATCCTTCGCGATATAGTCGATGTGGAATCCTTCGCGACATGGTCCATGTGGAATCTTTCGCGATTTCCGTCATCATCCTTGCATGACCTCAATGTGCCTGATGTAGAATTCCTTCCCGATTTCCGTCGGCATCCCGTCATGCCCGCAGA